>JARRCQ010000048.1 GCA_029982105.1 Candidatus Atribacteria bacterium
TAAGATGTTAAAGAGAAATATTGTGGACTGGGGAATGTAGAGGTATACTGGAGAAAGATGTTACTGGGATTCATACCCAGAAGAGAATATTTCCACACATATTGCGTATGACAGAGAGCCACCAAGGCGTTGACAGGCAATTTAATTAATGATACGCTTTTTCTCAAAGAAAGGAGGTGAAAGCGCATCAAATAGTAGTTTTTGGTTCATCAAAGCGGACAGATTTTGAAGTTTTAACATCTGTAAATTGGTTAGTATGGCGACAATTAGTTTTGTTTTGAGAGAATGATTTAAGGAGGACAAATAATGAAAAAAGGTTTTGTTTACATTTTAGTGATGTTTCTTTTTGTTTTTGCAGCTTCAAGCATTGTAATGGCTGCTGGCGAGAAGCTTACAGTGTGGGTGGGTGGACACGTAGTGGAACAAGAAGAAACTTGGAAGGAAATTGTATCTGATTTTACCAAGCAAACTGGAATTGAAGTGGAATACCAGTTAATTGGATTTGAAGTGTATTATGATAAATTGGTCGCAGCTTATAGCGCCGAGCAAGGACCAGACGTGTGTTTTGCCGATTTAGGAGGATGGGTACCAACTTTTGCTGCTCAAGGGTGGCTTGAGCCAATAGATGATAAATTGGCAACAAGTGATGCTACTGAACAGATATGGCCCAACCTCTGGCCCACTGTTACCTACCAAGGGAAACGCTATGGTCTGCCTTGGTATACTGACTGTCGGCTTTTACTTTATAACACAAAAATGTTTACTGATGCTGGTCTTGATCCTCAAAAACCCCCAGTAACCTGGGATGACCTTCTGGCTACTGCTCAAAAATTAACTGATGAATCCCAAAAAATATACGGTTATGGAGTAACAGGAGCAAAAAGCGAGACTGCCACTTTAGCCTATATGATTTATCTCTATGGGGCTGGTGGAGAATTTCTCACCGAAGATTATAGTAAAGCAGCATTTAATACTCCTGAAGGGCTTGAAGCACTTAAGTTTTATACTGATCTTTTTATTAAACATAAAGTGTCTCCTCCTGGGACATTATCTTACACTGAGGATGATTACCGTACCATGATGGCGCAGAACAAAGTTGCTATGGCAATCGGTGGGCCTTGGTCCTTTCCCTTAATTGAGATGGCCAATCCAGAGATAAAAGGAAATTACGCGGTAGCTATTCATCCTTATAAAACTGAGCCAGCAAGTGTTTTAGGCGGTTGGGCATCAGTTATTTCCAAAACTTCCACTCAAAAAGACGCAGCTTGGAAGTTTGTAGACTTTATCACCAGTTACGATGTATGGATGAAATGGGTGGAGAAACATGGTGGTCCTATGCCCACAAGGCAAGATGTATGTGAGGATGCCCCCACTTTCCAAGCAGATCCAAAGTGGCAAGTTATTTTTGAGACTTTCCCCTATGCTAAAGTACGGCCACCTATTCCTCAGTATCCTCAAATTTCGGATCAAATTCAGACTATGATTCAAAATGTGTTATCCGGCCAGGATACTGCTGAAAATGCCATCCAAAAAGCAGAAGAGGAAGTCAACAAACTTTTAGCTAAATAAAACTTTATTTTAACCCCGGGGAGATATGAAAATAGATTATCCCCGGGGTTAAAATAAAGTTTATAGAAAACATAATTATAATGGATACTGCCACCAAAGATAAATTAATATTAAACAAAAAAAATAGCTTAAGATATGATTTGACCAAAAACGCCTTCGCCTATCGAGCTATCATGCCTTATGTTGTTTTTATATTGGTATTAGTTGTTTACCCAGTAGTACAAAACATCATTATTAGTTTCCAAGTTGATGGCGCATGGTCTTTTGCCAATTATATAGATGTTCTCTTCGACCCATTATTTCACTTGATCACAATAAATACCATTATATGGACAGTAAGTTGTGTAGTTCTCGATTTCTTAGTGGGTTTAGGTTTAGCCTTGTTATTAAACCAAGATATCAAAGGAGGAACGATTTTTCGAACCATAATTTTGGTTATTCCCTGGGCAACTCCGGATATTGTTGCTGCAGTGGCCTGGAAGTGGATGTACAATGACATGTATGGGGTATTAAACGATATTTTGATGAAACTCGGTATTATAGATGAGTATCTTCCTTGGTTAGCAGTTCCTAATTTAGCCAGGCTCGCAGTAATAATTGCTAACGTATGGAAGGGATTTGCCGTCTCTGCTATGTTCTATCTGGCAGCTCTACAAACCGTTCCTCAGGAGCTTTACGAAGCAGCAGCAATGGACGGGGCCAATTCCTGGCAACGTTTTACTAAAGTAACTATTCCGGTTATTAGACCCTATATAATAACTACAGTAATGCTTACTATTATCTGGACTATTAATTATTTTCCGCTCATTTTTACCATGACCAATGGTGGTCCGGCTAATGCCACCGATACTTTTGTAACTTATTCTTATCGTCTGGCCTTTCGGTTTCTTGATTTTTCTCATTCTACTGCAGTTTCGAACATAAACTTTATTATTGTTTTCACCATAGCAATTATTTATACGCTAAGTCTTATCGGTAAAGAGGAATAAAAATTTATGAAAAAAAAGAGTTGGGTAAAATCAATCGTCTATGTTGCTTTGGTTATAATTTCAGGAATAATTGCTTTCCCTTTTATCTGGTTAATTATAACTGCTTTTAAAACTTACCCCGATATTTATGCTTATCCAATTTTATATTTCCCCCAAAATATTACTCTGGAGCATTTTAAATATGTATTTATCAATTTAGGATTTTCAAAGTATTTTCTGAACAGTCTCATCTTAGGAGTGGGGACAGCGGCTCTTACCATATTAATATCCGTTCTTCCCGCTTATGCTACTACCAGGTTTGACTTTCTTATGAAAAAGCCAGTGCTACTTTCTATTCTGGTTTGTCAAATGTTTCCCCAAATTGTTTTCATCGTCCCTTTTTTCCTATTTTTAAAATATACTGGACTAATTAATTCCTTCTTAGGAACTATGGTGGTGTATCTTCCTTTTACCACTCCTATCGCGGTATGGATGATCCGTAACTTTTTCGCTGATGTTCCCAAGTCGCTTGAGGAGTCGGCTCTTATTGATGGCTGCAGTCGTTTTCAAGCCTTTTACAAAATTAGTTTACCTCTCGTTATCCCAGGCATTGCTTCAGTAGGAATTTATACTTTTATTTTTTCCTGGAGTGAGCTAATGTTTTCTCTTTCTTATCTCACTTCCCCCAGCAAACAAACTGTCCCGGTTTTCCTTTCTCTATTTATCGGTCAATACCAAACCAGATGGGGTCCGCTTTTTGCCGGTTCAGTAGTAGCTTCCCTGCCTCCTATGATTGTTTTTGGTTTTCTACAGAAATATTTCATTAAAGGATTAACCAGTGGTGCGGTTAAACAATGATATAGTATCCCGCAAAACTGGTTAAACTGTTGAAAGTTTAAAAAAAAAGTAAATTACATCAGCAGTCAAAAACTCGAGGCCAATATGTACGGTAGTGTTTTGTGTTTGTATTTTCTCTTTTTCTTTTGTTCTTTTTTAGGGTTATAAGCTTAGCATTACCCTATATTTTCTTTTCCCGCCAGAGGGGTACTACCCATCCTTCATCCACCAACTGTAAATTCTGGTAGGGATTAAAGTTAGAGAGATAGCAAGCTTGCATCAAAAATAATCCCCGAGAAGGGAGAACCAATCGGTTAAAGGAGCGAGAAGGATGTTCTAACATAAATTTTATCTCTTCCAGCTTCCTCTTCCCCATCCCCACTTTCCACAACTCTCCAGCAATAATTCTCACCATATTATACAAAAACCCACTTCCTTCCACCCACAGACGCACAAGTCCCTGGGGCTTCTCTTCTATCTGAACAGAGTAAATAGTCCGAACCGATGTTCCTACTCCTCCCGAGGAGCTAAAAGAGGTAAAATCATGAGTCCCTTCGAGAAGAGATAGACATTCTTTCACTAAAGCTAAATTAAAATCCCGAGAAGAGAATGAATATACAAAAGGCTGCCAAAAAACCGGAGAGGGCAAAAGAGAGAAAACGTAAACATAGATTTTACGAACCGCATGTTTGCGAGGATGAAAAGAAAGAGGAGCGTCTAAAACATTTATCACTCGGATATGAGAAGGAAAAAGAGAGTTAAAAGCTTTTTTTATAGCCTCCCCAGACATATTACTAAAAGTAGTGAAAGAAGCAACCTGCCCTGTAGCATGGACTCCAGCATCAGTCCTACCAGAAGCATAAAGAGTGATTTTCTCCTGGAGGATTCTTTCTCCCACCTCCTCTATTATTCCCTGAATAGTTTTTTTCCCGTTCTGGCGCTGCCAACCGTAATAGCTTGAGCCATCATATTCCAATACTAAACTCAGATTACGGAGAGACATCACAAAAAAGAGCGAAGAGAAAGAAAAACAATAAAAGAAAAAGATAAAGCCAGAAAATAATAATCAGAAGAAGTGAGCTCTAAAACCCGCAGGCGAGTTCTTCCTTTCCCGCCTCGATAGCATCGAGATTCCATAGCAATGGCCAACTCATCAGCTCTTTTAAAAGAGTTAACAAAAAGAGGAACTAAAAGAGGAATTAAGTTTTTAGCCCTTTGTATTATGCCTCCCGAATCCAAGTTCATACCTCGAGCCATTTGGGCTTTTAAAATTCGGTCTGCTTCTTCTAAAAGAGTGGGAATAAAACGAAGGGCAATAGTCATCATCATAGCTAATTCATGGGCTGGAAATCCCCACTTTTTAAAAGGGCTTAATAAATATTCCATCCCGTCGGTTAACTCTACTGGTGAAGTAGTAAGAGTCAAAAGAGAGGTAACCAAAATCAAAAGGCACAACCGCACTACAATCAAAAACCCTTTCGATATCCCTTCTCGAGAAATATGTAAAAAACCATATTCCCAGATATATTCTCCGGGAGTGAAAAAGAGATGTAACACCATAGTAAGAAGGAGGAGGAAAAGAAGAGGCCTCAAACTTCGCAAGAGATAGCCAAAAGAAAGATGAGAAAGAGAAACTAAAGATATCAATGCTATTCCCCACAAAAGAAAAGAAAACCAATCCTGCAAAATAAAAAGATCAATAATAGAAACTCCTACAAATACAATTTTAACCCGGGGGTCTAAACGATGTATAGGAGAATCTAAGGGGACATATTGGCCAACAACTAAACCTCTACCCCACATTAGCTTTTTTTCTCTCCAAAATTTTAAGCTGAATTTCTTCTGCTAATTCTTGAGGGGTCAAAACCCCCAAGCTTACATCAAAGCCTTTTTCTCTCAAAAGCCAAGCTACCTGAGCAGTGACAGGAGGGAAAATACCCAAACTTTCTATCCATTCTACTTTAGAGAAAACTTGCCGGATGTCATCATCAAATTTTATTTTCCCCTTATCCATTATTACTATTCTTTTTGCCACTCGCGCTAAATCTTCCATACTATGAGAAACGATGATAAGAGTTAGTCCTCTTTCCTTTTGAAGTTTTACCAATTGATTTAATATAATTCTTTTTCCTTCCGGGTCTAATCCTGCAGTAGGTTCATCTAAAACCAAAGCTTCTGGTTCCATAGAAAGGATACTGGCAATAGCCACTCGTCTCATCTGCCCTCCCGAAAGCTCAAAAGGACTCTTATCTTTGACAGCCTCAAAGTTCAACCCTACTGCTTCTAAAGACCATCGCACCCTATCTTCTAAGGTTTTTCCCTCCACTCCTAAATTACGAGGAGCAAAAGCCACTTCCTTGAATACTGTCTCTTCAAAAAACTGGTCTTCAGGATACTGAAAAACCAAACCTACTTTGCGGCGAATTTCTTGCCGTGGGGCTCCTTTTTCGCTTGTATCAACTCCATCCACCAGCACCTTACCACTTTGGGGAATTAAAAGAGCATTAAAATGCTGAACAAGAGTAGACTTTCCACAACCAGTTCTACCCACGATGCCAATACTCTCTCCTCGCTCAATTTCCAAGTCTACACCTTCTAGCGCTTTAAGAGCCAGAGGCGTACCTGGTAAATAAGTAAAAGATACCTTTTCTAATTTTATGAACACAATTCTCCCACCAGCTCTTGAGGAGAAAGAGGCAAAGCCCCAAAAAGAGAAGGAAATTGCTTTTTTATAAGAAGAGCAGTTTCTGTTACCTGGGGAAGTTCTAACCCCCATTCTTCTATTTTTCCTACCTGGGAAAAAACTTCTCGCGGTTTTCCCCGAGCCACAATTCTTCCTTTATCCATAACCAATACCTCATCTGCTTCAGTAGCTTCTTCCACATTATGGGTAATGTGAAAGACAGCAATTTTTTCTCGCAGATTAGCAATCACCTTCATCAACTCTTCTCTTCCTTCAGGGTCCAACATAGAGGTGGCTTCATCCAATATCAAATACTCCGGATGCATAGCCAAAACCCCGGCAATAGCCACCCGCTGTTTCTGCCCTCCGGAGAGAAGATGGGGCTCTTTATTACGGTATTCAGCCATACCCACCAAATTCAGCGCCTCTTCTACTCGAGTAATAATTTCTTCCCGAGGCAAACCTAAATTTTCCGGACCAAAAGCCACATCTTCTTCCACCGTGGTAGCGATGATTTGATTATCGGGGTTTTGAAAAACCAAACCCACCCGGCGCCTGATTTCCCAGATAGAGTCTTCATCCCGGGTGTTCATTCCATCTACCATTACCTCTCCGCTTTTGGGAAGCAACAAACCATTAGTGTGTTTTGCCAAGGTAGACTTACCTGAGCCATTACGCCCCAATAAAACCATAAACTTACCTTGAGGTATTTCTAAATCTACTTCTCTTAAAATCTCCTCATTTCTCGCTTCTGGTCCGCTTTCTTCTCCATACCAAAAATCTACTCTTTTAAACTCTATCAACCTTTATACTCCAAAGTAATAAACTACTCTACTATTTCTCCCAAAACTACCGGAGCTGCATCCCCCTGGCGATATCCCATCTTTATTAAACGACAGTAACCCCCTTTTCTTTCTCGAAAACGAGGGGCTATTTCTCTAAAAAGGATTTTAAACGCTTCCTTATCTTTGAGGTAAGAAAGTACTTCTTGTAGTGAAGCATTATCTCCTTTCAGAGTTAAGGAAACTACTCGGTCAAAATACCTCTTCAGGGCTTTGCCTTTTGCCTCAGTAGTTTGTATTTTCCCACTTTTTATCAAAGAAACTAAAAGGTTAGACATCATGCTCTTTTTGTGAGCCACAGTCCTTCCTAATTTTTCAGTCTTCCGCCGGTGCCTCACCTTTATTCACTCCTTTTTCCCTTTGGCTTTCTACTTCCGTATTCCATTTTTCTACTTTCTTTACTATTTCTTCATAAGTTTTCTGGCCTAAATTTTTAATTCTTTTCAATTCTTCAGGCCGATTGTGGAGAATATTTATCAGCTCCTGCACCGTATTGATATGAGCTCTTTTAAGGCAATTAAAAGCCCTCACTGAAAGCTCCAACTCTTCGATACTCGTTTCTAACTCGGCTACCTCTTTGTTTTCTTCTACTTCCTCAGCTGGTAGATCCTCAGCTATACTTCCCTTTAGCAATTTTCCAAACCGAGAGAACTCTTCAGTCAAAAGATCTAAAGATTGACTAAGAGCTTGCTGAGGAGTGACAGAACCATTGGTCCATATTTCTATAACCAACTTATCGTAGTTTGTAAACTGCCCTACTCGAGTATCCAGAACTTGGAAGTTTACTTTCTTCACTGGGGTAAACACAGCATCAATAGGGATAAAGTCATAACTTTCGTTCCACTCTACCCCTTCTGTTTCCTGATACCCCCGTCCCCTTTTTACTAATATTTCCATAGAAAGTTTTCCTTCTTCGTCTATTTCTGCTAAATGATGGTCCAAATTGATTATTTCCACATTACTATTAGGCTTTATATCTCGGGCGGTTACTTCTCGTAATTCTCCAGGAATCCCTTCTGCTGTTAAATAAAGGGTCTCCTCATCAGAATAAGACCGCAATACCAATCCTTTAAGGTTTAAAGTTATATCAGTTATATCTTCCCTTACTCCAGGAAGGGAAGAAAATTCATGAATTACTCCATCAATTTTTACTCCCGCGACCGCTGCTCCTTCTATAGAAGAAAGCAGAACTCGACGGAGAGCATTACCTACTGTAATACCCCAACCTACTTCCAGAGGTTCAATAGAGAACTTACCATATTGAACCTTAGTGGCGTGGTCTTCTTTCCAATCTAAAAGATCACACCTGGTTATATCTTTAATATCTAACATTACCAACACCTCAGAATTATTTAGAGTAAAATTCCACTATGAGCTGTTCTTCTACTGAATAATCAATATCTCCTCTCTGGGGTTTTCGCAATATAGTAATTTTGCCATCTTCACCTGTTCCCAGCCAAGCCGGAGATGGAGCTTTCTCTTCTTCCATCAGTTCCTTAATTTTTTTATTTTCCTTCCCTCGAGGAGACATTTCCACCACATCACCTTCATCTACCAGATAAGATGGTATATCCACTTTTCGCCCATTGACCAGGAAATGGCCGTGTAGAACCATTTGTCGGGCATCAGCTCGAGAATCTGCCCATCCTGCTCTAAAAACTACATTATCTAACCTTCTCTCTAACAGAGAGAGAAGGTTTTCTCCTGTCACTCCGGGAAGACGGTTAGCTTTCTCAAAATAATTTTTAAACTGATTTTCACTTATACCGTACATAAAGCGTACTCGCTGCTTTTCCTTAAGTTGTAAACCGTAACCAGATAATCTTCGGCGAGATCCTTTCTGCGATCCCGGTGGAAAAGGTCGTTTTTCCATAGCGCATTTATCAGTGTAACAACGAGGACCCTTCAAGAAAAGCTTACTGCTATGTCTTCGGCAGACCCGGCATTTAGCATCGGTGTATCTGGACATTTTCTAATCCTCCTTCATACCCTTCTTTGTTTAGGCGGCCGACAACCATTATGAGGTATAGGGGTAACATCTTTTATAGAGCTGATGATTAAACCCGCTGCCTGTAAAGATCGAATAGCAGTCTCTCTACCTGAGCCAGGACCCTTTACCAGCACTTCTACCTCTCTCAAACCCTGGTCCATAGCCTTCTTGGCTGCTTGCTCTGCAGCTAATTGAGCAGCAAAGGGAGTTCCTTTTTTTGTTCCCTTAAATCCCACAGCACCAGCACTTGACCAAGACAAAATATTTCCTTGTTTATCGGTTATAGAAATAAGAGTGTTATTAAAAGTAGACTTTATATGGGCAATGCCCTCTCTAACCGTTCTCTTTTCTCTTTTCTTTTTTCTACCTGCTTTAGCCAAATTAATCTAATCCTCCCTTTATATTCGGTTTTAATTATTTACCTCTTTTTGCTCCCGCAGTTCTTCTGGGGCCTTTACGAGTCCGGGCATTAGTACGTGTCCTCTGTCCTCTCACCGGTAGCCCTTGTCTATGTCTCATACCCCGATAACAACCAATGGAAATGAGGCGCTTAATGTTTTGAGAAACCTGAGCCCTC
>JARRCQ010000049.1 GCA_029982105.1 Candidatus Atribacteria bacterium
TTCCCGAACAGAGGGATCGTTTTTAAGAACTTCGAGAAAAGATAAGCTTTCGTCTTCCCAGGTTTTCATAGCACAGCGTTGCACCAAAGTATAAGCTTCTTCTCGAGTTAGCCCTTTTTTTATCAGTTCCAAAAGTATTCTCTCTGAAAAAACTAACCCTCGACTCTTCTCCAGATTTTTCTTCATATTTTCCGGATAAACCACTAAATTATCTAACAAACGTTGGAAGGTGTGGAGTAAATAATCAGCTAAAATGAAGCAATCAGGAAGAATTATCCTTTCTGCCGAAGAGTGAGAAATATCTCGTTCATGCCAGAGGGGAATATTTTCCAGTGCTGTTATCAGATTACCCCGTAAAACCCGGCTCAATCCGCAAATTTGCTCTCCAGTAATGGGATTTTTTTTGTGAGGCATAGCAGATGAACCTTTTTGTCCTTTACTAAAACCTTCTTCTACTTCTCTAATCTCTGTTCTCTGGAGATTACGCAGCTCCACAGCAAATTTCTCTAAACTTCCCCCTACCATAGCTAAAGCCCAAACGACTTCAGCATAGCGGTCTCTTTGAACAATCTGGGTAGAAACAGAGTCGGGTTTTAAACCTAACTCTTTACATACATATTCTTCCACTCGAGGGTCAAGGTGGGCAAAATTCCCCACTGCCCCAGAAACTTTACCTACCCTAATATTTTCCTTGGCTTTTTCTAATCTTTCTTTATTACGAAGCATTTCCGCATACCATACTGCCATCTTTAACCCAAAAGTGGTAGGTTCAGCATGAACCCCGTGAGTTCTTCCCACTATCAAGGTATAGCGATATTGCAAAGCTTTGTTTTTAATAGAGTTTAAGACCTTATCTATATCTTCTATTATTAAGCCTAAAGCTTCCTTCATCAAAAAAGCATTAGCAGTATCTAAAACGTCCGAAGAGGTCATACCAAAGTGAATAAACCGAGACTCAGACCCTAAATTTTCTGATAAAGTAGTGAGAAAGGCAATGACGTCGTGGCGAGTTACCTGTTCTATTTCTTGCATTCTATCGGGGGAAAAAGAAACCCCCTTTTTGATTTTTTCTAAATCTTCTGGAGATAAAAGACCTAATTTTTGTTGAGCTTCCAAAGCCAAAAGCTCGATTTTTAACCAGATTTCAAAACGATGAACGTCGCTCCAGATTTTTTTCATTTCTGGTAAACTATATCTCTCAATCATTGTCTTTTTTCTCCTTTGCTTTATCTGCAGAAAGTTTTTGAATTTCCTGACCACAATGAGGACAGAACTTATCTTGAGGGTTTATTTTCTCCCCACATTGAGAACAAGCCAATTCTTGCTTTTGGTAAAAGCCACAACGAGGACAATAAAGGGAACCGCCCTCTATGTATTCTCCACAAGAAGGGCAAACTTGTCGGGGTTTATTGCCTTCTAAGCAACGTATGTTTTCTTCTAAATCTTCGATTTCTTCCTCAATAGAGAGCACTTCCTGGCAATTTTCTCTTACTTCTTCTCTTCCCCAGTCTTTCCGCTCTATGAAAAGCTCATAAACTTTCTTCCCCAAACGGAGAAGAGATTCTTCCTTTTCCTTCTCTAAGGAAGTGATCTGCCAGCGTAAACGCCAGGAACTAAAGAAACTTAATAATTTCCCTCTATTTTTATTCATTTATAGCCTGGTCCTCCTAAATTTATTTTCATTTTAACATAGAGATAATTCATCTTACATAACAAGATAAAGAATTTTCATTTTTTGTAAAAATATCATTTTCTAGATGGATATTCCATAACTCAGATACCAAAATAATATAATAATTATAGTTAACCACAAAACCCGCTGTAATTAACCACTAATACAATCTCGCCTGATGCCTAATAGCGAACTATGAGGGAAGAATATTCCCTTCTCATACCCCCTTTCTATTTCTTCTTTCCCTCTAACTCGAAGGGAAAGGGTTAGAGCATCTTCCCCTTACCATCATTTTCGAAGGTTTTAGCTGAGAATCTCAATGCTAATGACGGAAAAAACCTCCGCTTTTAATATTGAGATATTTGTCCATCTTCCCACTTTTTTACCAGCAGTTTTTACTTTTTACGTTTTTATTTTTCTAGAAGATAATGGGAAGATCAGTTCTCGCTTAGTCTGGATCCCTCGAAAAGATATTCAGAAATGACAAAGGAGAACCATAAAGGAGGGAGCATCTCTTTTTACAATATCCCGGAAAGATTAAAAAACATAAAGAGCAAAGACTGCTGAGAAAGAAAAAAATAAAAAGGCTGTGATACAACAAAGGAAAAGGCTAAAAATGTGAAAAATGCACTGAGGAATGAAAGACGTTTTCCTCAGTGCAGGCAATCCCGAATTTTTTATTTAAATCTGGTTTCTGTATCGCTTAAGCAAAAGAGAATTAGTAACTACAGAAACAGAGCTAAGAGCCATAGCTGTTCCTCCCATAACCGGAGTAAAAACACCAAACATAGCTAAAGGTACAGTAACTAAGTTGTATACAAACGCCCAAACCAAATTCTGCTTTATCTTCCTCCTGGTAAATTGAGAAAGGCGCAAGGCAGAAATTAAGCTCCTTAACTCACCATTCATCAAAATTACATCTGCACTTTCTATAGCAATATCAGTTCCTGTACCTATAGCTATTCCTACATCAGCTTGAGCGAGAGCTGGGGCATCGTTTATGCCATCTCCTACCATAGCCACTACTTTTCCTTCTTTTTTTAGTTTTCTGACTATCTCCACTTTTTCATCGGGCATAACTTCAGAAAAGACCTTATCAATTCCTGCCTTCTGGGCTATGGCTTGAGCCACCGTTTTCTGATCACCAGTTACCATCGCTATCTCTAACCCCATTTGTTTTAGCTCAGATACAACTTCTCGAGCTTCATCTCTTATAGTATCATTGAGGGCAATAATTGCTCTTATCTTTCCCTCAGATGCAGCTAAAACTACAGTTTTACCTTCTTTCTCCCATTGGCTTTTATATTCTGCTACCTCCGTTAAATCTACCCCTTGAGATTTCAAGAGTTCTTCTTTTCCTATATACCAGACCCCATCCTGATATTGAAAGCGAATTCCTTTCCCCGGTAAAGCCTCAAAATTCTTTATTTCCCTGTCAGGTACACCAAGATTTTCTCCATACCCATTCAGAGCTTGACCCAAGGGATGCTCAGACCGTTTTTCTCCTGAAGCAATTATTGCCCAGGTTTCACTTATATCAAAAGAAGAAGGGATAAAAAAACCATCAACTGAGGGAGTTCCCCAGGTGATGGTACCAGTTTTATCTAAAAGAAAAGTATCAACTTTCCCTATTCCTTCTAAGTATTCTCCTCCCCGGAAAAAAAACCCCTTTTCTGCTCCCAAGCCAATTCCCACCATAACTGCAGTAGGAGTAGCTAAACCTAAAGCACAGGGACAAGCCACCACTAAAACAGTGACCATATGCATAAGGGCATTAGCAAAACCGGCACCTTCTATATACCAACCTAAAAAGGTAATGACTGAAATAGCGATAATTACAGGAACAAATATAGCAGAAACCCGGTCAGCCAAGCGTTCCAGGGGTGCTTTGGAACTTTGTGCCTCTTCCACCATTTTAATAATACGAGCTAACAACATGCGAGACCCTACTTTAGTAGCCCGGAAAATAAAACTGCCCTCCCGATTAATAGAGCCTCCTATAACTTCATCGCCGGGATGCTTTTCTACTGGCATACTCTCACCAGTAAGTAAAGATTCATCTACGGCGGAGTTTCCCTCTACCACTATGCCATCTACGGGAATACGCTCACCAGGTTTAACTACCACCATATCTCCCACTTTTACTCTTTCTGCCGGGATATCTTTTTCTATTCCATCTTGAAGAATATGAGCAATCTCGGGTTGCAATTTTACCAATTTTTCTATAGCTTCAGAAGCTTTCCCTTTAGCTCTCTCTTCCAGCAGTTTTCCTAATAAAATTATGGTAATCAACATGGCAGAGGATTCAAAGTAAAATACTCCCCAGCCAGCTACTAAAGAAATTAAACTATAGAAGTAAGCTACCGAAGTTCCTAAAGCCACAAGGACATCCATACTAGCACTACCTGACTTCAAAGAATGGTAAGCTCCCTGGTAAAATGGCCAACCAGAGAAAAATTGCACCGGAGTAGCAAGAAGAAGCTGAATCCAGGGGTCAATCATAAACTGACCTTTTCCCACCCAATTGGCTACCATCATATAAAAAAGAGGAAACGATAAAAAGAGAGCTGCTAAAAACCTAATTTTCTGCCAGTTTGCTCTATTTCGTTTTCGCCCTTTTCCTGAAAAGACATTAAAAGGAGCTTGAACGCCATAGCCCAGAGATTCTATAGCTTCTTCTATCTCAGCCTGATTAATTATTCCAGGTACAAACTGAACGTAAGCTTTATTAGAAGCTAAGTTTACCATTGCTTTTTTAACTCCCGGAAGGGTGTTAAGTTTTTTCTCAATCCTCGCTGCACAAGAAGCACAAGACATCCCTTCAATCAAAAGTTCTGTTTCTTCTTCCGGAACCTCGTAACCAATTTTGGACACTTTATCCACTATATCCTGAAAATTAACTTCCTTAGCGTCATAATCTACCGTCGCTTTACCTGAAGCCAAGTTAACATTTACTGAATGAATCCCCGGAATTTCTACTAACCCCTTTTCTACTCGAGAAGCACAGGCTGCACATTTCATCCCCGAGATGGGAATGGTCAGAACTTGATTCTTCTCTTTTTCCTCTTCCATCTTCAAGACCTCCACATTTCTTATTTCATCATCCGGAAAATAGTAGCTAAAACTTCATCGATAACTCCCTCATCCCCAGATAAAATTTGTTCCTTTACACAGGATTTCATATGTTTCTCTAAAAGCAGGCGAGCTACACCATATAAAGCAGACTGAATAGAAGCAATCTGATTTAAAATGTCATCACAATAGGCTTCTTCCTCAACCATACGCTTAATCCCTCGCACCTGACCCTCAATCCGGTTAAGCCTCACTAAAATTTCTTTCACTACCTTCTCATCACTCCAAAATCGACGTTGGTTATCTTCGGAATTACTATTTTTTGTTTCTCCCATTTTCAACCTCACCAATTTTCGTTTTAATATAGTATACCACCCTACCCTATAATGTCAATAGCAAATTTTAGAAATTCACCGCATTTTCACTGAGTTATTAATCTGTATCCCGAAATCTATTGACAAAATAATCATTAGTTTTATACTATTCATGGTGATTAATTCACAATTTTTAGGCAAGATAATCATTACAAAAATTGCCAAGGAGGGATTAAAATGAAAAAGTGGTTAGCTTTATCATTACTTATTTTAGGAGTATCGGTAATAGTGGGCTGCACCCCTTCTACTCCCGGTACTACTCCAACTCCCACTCCTACCTCTGCTCCTAACTTAACTGAAGCACCTACTTTAATTACAGTGTCTGATGGGACAAGAACTCTTCAGAGTGGAGACCCAGTGATGTTCAGTAAAACCATAACTTTTACCGGTCAAGGTCCAGCTAATGCCGTAATCCGGGTATATCGAGGAAACACATTGATAGATAGTACTACTACTAATAGTGCAGGAGGTTTCACCTGGAGCTGGAATTCCGGCACTACGGAAGGAAGTTTTGTTTTTAAATTTACTGCCAAAGCTCCCGATCGAGAAGAAAGCTCTCCCATTTCCTTCACTATTGTGGTAGATGGAAGCGGGCCCTATCTTGCCTCTGCTTTAGCTAAAGCAGATCCGCTACTCGGGTCAACTCCAACTATAACGGTTAGTTTTAGCGAAGCTATTGTAGTAAACGATATGAACCTCTTTACCTTAGTTCCTTCTCTCTTCTGGGGAGTAGCAACCGGAGGAACTTCCCACTTTACTCTCACTACTATTCAGTTAGCTGACGATCAAAAAACAGTTACTCTAACCGGCAACTGGATGAGTGACCAATTTATCGTTGGAGATCCTTTGCAGGTTGTTTTTGTTCCAGCAAGTCCTTTAGTTGTTACTGATAAAGCAGGAAATCCTTGTGTCTCTCCTACAGTTGTATATGGAGTCGTTTCTCCCTGAGTGTTAAATGGGAAAGAAAACAATTTGCCTTCCTCGAGAAAATACTCGAGGAAGGCAAATTTAATCTAATATCTCAAGCAATTTAAAAAAAGTATTTTACTAATGAACACTATTTAAAGTTTAACTTTTTCTCCATACTTCCATCCCGCTTTTTCCATCTCCTGAATGAATTTCACCACGCAATCTACCAGCGCTTTAAACATCTTTTCTCCCTTTTCCGGAGTCCCTTTGGTGGGGTCACCAGTAGCTCCATAAGGGGTAATTTCGCTGAATTTCCATTTAATATCTAAATTATCAGGAAGGTCAGGAACTACTCCCCGAGCATTTTCCATTCGAGTAAGTTGCGGATAAAGATGTAAAACGATGGAAGTTTCTCCCTCTCCTGCATGACCCAACCCTCCCCACACTTCAAAAGTTTGAGGAGAAAGTAATTCTCCAGCTTTCACCCACCAGGCGTCTAAAGAGGCAATAAAAGAATCGGGATATTTCACTTTAATCGAGCGAGATGCTATTTCAATAGGAGCAATATTACCATCGTGTCCATTGATTATAATAATATGGTTAATCCCTTGTCTTATAGAAGAATCCAGAATGTCTTTCAATACTTCTACCAGAACCTCGGGGCGCAAAGTCAAAGTAAAAGGAAAGTCATCATAGTGAAAACTCACCCCATAAGTCACAGGAGGCAAAACCAAAAGTCCCTCTACTTCTTTAGCAACTCCTTCTGCAATAGCTAAAGAAACTAAGGTATCAGTGCCGAAAGGTAGATGAAAACCATGATTTTCTGCCGACCCTACTGCCAGAATAGCCTTATCAAATTTACCTTCTTTGAAATCGGTATAGGTAAGATGAGGATGAAAATACTTTTCGCTCATTTTTATTCCTCCTTTTAGTAATTTTAACCTATCCTGGAATAACGCTTTCCCATTATTCCTTCTGGCCTCCAGAGCATAATTACAATTAGTAATACAGCATAAACTAACTCTATTAACCCATAAACTTGTAATCCTTCTTCTACCGGCTTCAGAGCATAGCGCAAAGCAATGAGAGATACTGCTCCTACTATTGGTCCAGAGGTAGTACCCATTCCCCCCACAACAAGCATAGTAACAATTTGAAAAGTCAGAAAAAAGGAAAACTCAAGAGGACGAATAGCCTTGGTAAAATGAGCATATAATCCCCCTGCTACTCCGGCAAAAAAAGCCCCTACTACAAAAGATAAAAGTTTATATTTCATAGGATAAATGCCTAAAGCTTGAGCAGCAGTTTCGTCTTCCCTGATAGCCAGCATTGCTCGACCAAAGCGAGAATTTACCAGCCTCCAAATTACATAAACAGAGATAAACAACCACAGATATGTCCAGTAAATATTGGTATAAGAGGGAATAGCATTAATTCCCATAGAACCTCGAGTAATTCCCCGCAGGGTTTTAGCAAAAGTAGTAACTATTACCATAAAACCCAAAGAGGCTACAGAAAGGTAATGTCCTCGCAAGCGTAAAACAGGTAATCCTATTAAAAGAGCTGATAAACTGGCCAAAGCGCCTCCAGCTAAAATAGCCAAGAAAAAGGACCAAGAATGTTCTGGTCCTCCCAAAAACGGAGGAAGAAGAGGAAGCTCATAAGCTTCTCTCAATTGGAGAGGAAAAGCCAATAGAGTAGAAGTGTAAGCGCCTATAGCCATAAAAGCAGCATGACCCAGGGAGAAAAGGCCAGTATACCCATTGGTGAGATTTAAACTTACAGTGGTAATAGAATAAATACCCATTAAAATTAGAATATGAATCAAATAACGATTCAGGAGATGGTCAGCTAAGAAAACTCCCCCTAAGAGGATCAATCCTCCCACTAAAAACCACAGCTCGGGAATCTTAACTTTTGTCATACTCGCACCTCTTCCTTAACTCCCATAATACCCGAGGGCTTGATGAGCAGAACTAAAATCAAGATAGCAAACACTATTCCGTCCCGATATTCAGAAAAAGAAGTAGGCAAGAAAGCAATGGATAAGATTTCAGCTAAACCTAAAACAAACCCCCCCACCATTGCTCCGGGAATGCTTCCTACTCCCCCTATTACCACTGCTACAAAAGCCTTTACTCCAGTTAAAAATCCCATATCGTAAGAAATTTGTCCATATTTGGCTCCCCACATAAAACCAGTAAAAGCAGCCAATGCCGAGCCTAAAACAAAGGCTACAGAAATAACCCGGTTAATTTCTATCCCCATAATACTCGCTACTTCTAAATTTTCTGCTGTGGCCCGCATAGCGATGCCCATTTTGGTTCTTTTAATAAACAGGTGAAAACACCACATAATAATCAGCGAAGCTCCAATAATAAATATATCTATGGTCCTAAAGGTCAGAAATGAAGTCTTAAAAATAGTGGTGAGGTAAGAAGGAGCTTTAAAGGCATAGGGTTGAGGAGAAATTACCATTTTCATAAAATTTTCAATAAAAGTATAAAAACCCAAAGAAGTAATAAGGAGAGCAACCTCCGGCCCCCCTCGCAATTTGCGATAAGCCACTATATCCAAAACTAAGCCCATTAATCCTCCAAAGCCCAGGACTAAAAATATGACCGCCACCAAGGGGAAACCAAAACGAACCAAAACAAAATAAGTGAAAAATGCCCCCAAGGTAATTAATGCCCCATGAGCAAAATTGATGAGTCGCAGAATACCATAAACCATTGTCATCCCTAAAGCTAAAAGAGCATAAATACAACCTAAAATTACTCCATTCATAGTCTGTTGCAAGAAATAACCCAGAGAAAACATATTAGCCTCCCAGATAAGCTTTTTTTACATCTTCTTGAGACCGTACTTCAGCAGCTTTTCCTTGAACTTTTACTTTACCAGTCTCCAAAAGGTAAGCGTAATCACAAACCTTTAAAGCCATAGTAGCATTTTGTTCTACTAATAAAATGGTTACTCCTTCCTGACGGATATTAGTAATGAAGGTGTATAATTCCCTAACTAAAAGTGGAGCTAATCCCAGGGAGGGCTCATCTAAGAGCATCAAAAGAGGGCGAGACATCAAACCTCGTCCCAAAGCTAACATTTGTTGTTCTCCTCCACTTAAAGTTCCCGCAACCTGTTCCTTTCTTTCTTGTAAACGAGGAAAAAGGCTATAAACCCGGCTCAAGTCTTTTCCTATTCCTTCTCTATCAGAGCGGTGATAAGCTCCTAAAAAGAGATTTTCCTCTACCGAAAGACGATTAAAAATTCCTCTCCCTTCAGGCACCAAAGTTATCCCCAATTTTACTCGCTGAGGAGGAGAAAG
>JARRCQ010000050.1 GCA_029982105.1 Candidatus Atribacteria bacterium
ATGCGGATTTAGAGGGCGAAGAGAGCAATAAGAAGTTTGACGTCTAAACTGGATTATCCCCTACCCTAAATGGGTAGGGGATAAAGAGCCAAAGGAGTGGGTGAGGCGGTGGCAAATATAATCGCAGATATCAAGAAATTCTGGGAAACGAAAGAGAAAGACATATTATCGCCATTTGCCACTTTGAGCACTAATAGTCGGGGAAGAGAGAAAGAAGAGGTAGAATGTGAACTGCGGAACTGTTTTCAGAGAGACCGGGACCGCATCATTCACTCTAAATCTTTTAGACGCTTAAAACATAAAAGTCAGGTTTTCTTGAGCCCCGAGGGTGATCATTATCGCACTCGCTTAACCCACACTCTGGAAGTAGCGCAAATTGCCCGCACTGTAGCTCGAGCTTTACGTTTGCAGGAAGATTTAGTAGAAGCAATTAGTTTGGGTCATGATCTCGGGCATACTCCTTTTGGGCATGCTGGAGAAGAGGCACTTAATGAACTTCTTCAACCTCGAGGCTTCAGACACAATGAGCAGAGTTTAAGAGTAGTAGACTTTTTGGAAAAAGACGGAAGGGGGCTTAATTTGACCTGGGAAGTAAGAGAAGGAATTGCCAAACACTCCAAAACCTGGGCGGAAGATTTAGTTTTTAGTGCCGAAGAACTCCCTTCTACTCTCGAGGGACAAGTAGTGCGATGGGCGGATGTGGTAGCTTACGTTAACCATGATATTGATGATGCTCTGCGAGGTAAGGTTATAAAAGAAAATGAGCTTCCTGCTTCAGCTTTAGAAGTTTTAGGATATACGCATCGAGAACGAATAGACCGGATGGTTAAAGACTTAGTCTTAAATAGTTTTAGTCAACCACTGGTCAAGATGAGCGAAGAAGTACGAGAAGCCACAGAAATTTTACGCCGCTTTCTTTTTGAGAGAGTTTACTTAAGTGAAGGACAGAAAGCAGAAAGAGATAAGGCTAAGGGATTGGTTAAAGAACTATATCGATTTTTTTTAGAGCATCCGGATAACCTGGAAAGAGAATATAAACTGTATAGGAAAGAAACTACCGATTTACAGCAAGCAGTTTGTGACTTTATTTCAGGAATGACGGATAGGTATGCTTTATACATCTATCAAAAATACTTTATTCCTTCTTCCTGGCCTTGGGAAGGAAGAAGGAATACTGACTAAATAACTTACAAAGGGAGGTAGACATTATGGGAATTGCAGTTTTTGCTCCTATTGCTGGTTTAATCGCTGTCATTTATGCTATTTTCCTCATCCGTCGGATTGATTCTTTTGATCCGGGAAACGATAAAATGCAGAGTTTATCTAAAGCCGTCCAGGAAGGAGCTATGGCTTTCTTGAAAAGAGAATATTCCTTTCTGGTAGTATTTGTTATTGGTATGTTTATTCTCCTAGCTCTTACGCGAGGAGTAACGGAAGCTATATGTTATATGTGTGGGGCTATATGTTCTGTAGGTGCTGGCTTTGTAGGTATGAGAGTAGCCACTCGTAGTAACGCTCGCACCACCCAGGCAGCTACTAAAAGCGTAAGTGACGCCTTAGCAGTTGCTTTTTCTGCGGGTTCAGTTATGGGAATGTGTGTAGTAGGATTTGGCCTTCTGGGGCTGGGGATACTTTATCTTATTACCAAAGATGCTAATGTCATCAACGGTTTTGCTTTAGGAGCGAGCTCCGTTGCTCTCTTTGCTCGTGTGGGAGGAGGCATCTACACTAAAGCTGCTGATGTGGGAGCAGATCTTGTAGGTAAAGTAGAAGCGGGAATTCCCGAAGATGACCCTCGTAACCCAGCAGTTATCGCTGACAACGTAGGCGATAACGTAGGAGATGTAGCGGGAATGGGAGCTGACCTCTTTGAATCTTATGTGGGCTCTATCATAGCTACTATGGTGCTGGGGGCTATACCTGGAGCAATATATGGAGGAGTAAGTGGAGTAATGTTTCCTCTTCTTCTTGCTGGTCTGGGAGTGATAGCCTCTATTATTGGAAGTCTCTTTGTTCGAGCCAAAAATGAAAAAGATTTAGCAGCTGCTCTTAACCGGGGAACTTATATCAGCGCTATTCTCACCGCTATTTTTATTTTGATTTCTTCTCTGTTAGTATTCCGAGGCTTAGGAACAGCGAAAGCTCTTGGTCCCTTTATAGCTAGTGTTTCTGGTCTTATAGCTGGTATTGCCATTGGTCTCCTTTCTCAGTATTATACTGCCAGTGAATATAAACCGGTAAAACAATTAGCAGATGCAGCTAAAACTGGTCCGGCTACAGTGATAATTAACGGTTTAGCTCTGGGTATGGAAAGTACTGTTTTTCCTCTTCTTTTAGTATGTGCTGCTATCCTTGTAGCTTACTGGGCAGCCGGAATTTATGGTATTGCTATAGCCGGTTTAGGTATGCTTTCCATTGTAGCTATGACGGTATCGGTAGATGCTTATGGTCCGGTGGCTGACAATGCTGGAGGCGTGGCCGAAATGGCTGGCTTAGATCCCAAAGTGCGTAAGGTTACCGATTCTTTAGATTCTCTGGGAAATACTACAGCAGCTATAGGTAAAGGTTTTGCCATTGCCTCGGCAGCTCTTACCGCTCTTGCTCTATTTGTAGCTTATTCGCAAACTGTGGGTTTAACTGCTATAGACCTCTTGCATCCCTACACGGTGGTGGGACTGTTCATTGGAGGAATGATGCCCTTTTTGTTCTCTTCTATTGCTATGAAGGCAGTAGGAGCTGCTGCTTTTAAGATGGTAGAAGAAGTGCGACGTCAATTCCGAGAAATAAAAGGGTTAATGGAAGGGAAAGCTCAGCCTGATTATGCTCGGTGTGTAGACATCAGTACTCGGGGTGCTATTACCCGAATGATTTTCCCCGGAATTTTAGCAGTCGCAGTGCCTATCATTGTGGGTTTGGTTTTAGGAAAAGAAGCCTTAGGAGGAGTGCTGGCCGGGTCAATTACCACTGGTCTTCTTCTAGCTATTATGATGGCCAATGCTGGAGGAGCCTGGGATAATGCTAAAAAATACATCGAAGCAGGAAATTTAGGAGGAAAAGGAACTCCTACCCATGCTGCAGCGGTAGTAGGAGATACAGTGGGCGATCCTTTCAAAGATACTGCTGGTCCTTCTCTTAATATATTGATTAAACTTATGTCCATTGTAGCTTTAGTATTTGCTCCTCTTTTTATGCGTTAATGGATTAATTTTTGCCTTTCTCCCCCGGAATGTTACCGGGGGAGAAAGAGTTTAATAAAATTACATCATCCTTCTCAGGGTTTAATTGTTTTATGATATTGGTTTTTGGAGATTTATTGTTTCTATCCCTCAGCAGGGGAAAATATGGGTGGTTTAGTTGATATTTGACGACCAGTATTTAGAAGAAATTAAAAGTCGTATAGATATGGTGGAGCTTATTTCCCGCTATGTTAGTCTCCAGCCTGCAGGCCGTAACTATCGTGCTCTTTGTCCTTTTCATGAGGAGAAAACTCCTTCTTTTTTGGTTTCTCCTGAGAAAGGGATTTTCCATTGCTTTGGATGTGGGGTAGGTGGTAATATTTTCACTTTTGTGATGAAGATGGAAAATTTGACTTTTCCCGAAGCGGTAGCTTTTTTAGCTCAGAAGTGCGGTATGGAGCTACCCACCTCGTCGAGGGGTAGTACCCGGCAAACTAAAGAAAGAGACAAATTTTTTCTGTTAAACGAAACTTTAAGTAGCTATTATTATCAGTGTTTATTGAATCCTCGGGAAGAATTGGCTACTACTGCTCGCTCCTATATTTACCAAAAAAGAGGGCTCCAGCCAGAAATAGTAGAACAGTTTGGCATTGGTTTTTCACCGTCTTTGGGTAAAGAATCCATCGCCTATTTAATGAAGGCTGGTTTTTCAGGACAGGACATAATTAAAGCTGGTGTGGGAATAGTAACCAGAGGTGGGGAACTTCTCGACCGTTTTCGAGGTAGAATTACTTTTACTTTACATGATGTTCAAGGAAGAATAGTGGGGTTTGGAGGAAGAAGCCTGAGAGATGAGGAGCCCAAATATGTTAATGTTTCTGATACCCCGATTTTTTCCAAAGGACATAATCTTTATGGTCTGTTTGCCTCGCGGAGTTTTATTCAACATTCTCGCCAGGCAATTTTAGTAGAAGGATATATGGATTTCCTTACTCTTTTTCAAGAAGGGGTTAATAATTGCGTGGCTTCTATGGGTACTGCTCTTACTCGGGATCAGGCTATACTCTTGCATCGCTATGCTGAAGAAGTAATTATTTGTTATGATTCAGATATAGCAGGGCGGAAAGCGGCAGTGAGAGGCATAAATATTCTTCAGGAACAGGGTATAACAGTTAAGGTGGCATCTATCCCTGCACCTTATGACCCTGATTCTTTTTTGCGGGAGAAAGGGAAAGGTGAGTTTTTGAAGATTATAAATGAAGCTCCTTCTCTTTTTGATTTTCAATTGGAATTATTTATTAGAGATTATGGTTTTAATTCTCTGGAATCCAAGGCAAAAATTATTAATGGAATGGTCCCTTTTGTGCAATCAATTAAAGACCCGGTAGAGAGATCTTTAAAAGTTAGCTATTTAGCAGAGAAGCTGAAAGTAGGGGAATCAATAATTTATAGTGCATTAAGACAACAAAGGACCCCTGAAGCTATTTTGAAATCTTTTGCGGCTAAGGAGTCGGGTAAAGTAAAAGCAGAGAAAATGCTTTTGCGAGCTATGATAGAAAGTCAATTTTGGCGAGAAACAATTAGTAGGGAATTGGAAGTTAGCAATTTTTCTTTATCTCAACATCGTCGTATTTTTAATGCTCTTTCTGATTCTCAAAGAGAGAGTAACCTTTCTCCTTCTGACTTAATAGATATTTTTTCTGGTGATGAAGACTTGTCTCGTTGTGTAGCAGAGATGATAGCTCGAGAGGATTTGCAGATGGGGCTGAACCAGGGGGTAGTCGAGGACTTGATACGTCGATTGAAATTGGCTTCAGTGGAAGAGGAAATGCAAAAAGTACAGGAAGAACTTTCTCGAGAAACCAATGAAAAAAAATTGCAATATTATCATTTACTCTCGCAAGAGAGAGAAAAATTGAAAAGGTTAGAGTAAAGAGAGGAGAGATGCGATTGAGCGGTGATAATAAAAATAAGTCTTCTCCGGAAATTTCTTCTTTGATGGAAAGAGGAAAACAAAAAGGTTATGTTACTTTTAAAGAGTTGAATGATGCTTTAGGTAATGAAGCTATAAACGTGGATAAGCTGGATGATGTTTATAATACCCTTTTGGGTTTAGGTATTGAAGTTTCGGATGAAGAAGCTTTACAGGAAGAACAGCCCACTATAGAAGCAGAAGATTTTTACTTTGAGGATGTAAAAGGAATAGGAGTCGATGACCCGGTAAAAATGTATCTGAAAGAAATTGGGCAAGTTCCTCTTCTTAAACCGGAGGAAGAAGTAGAGTTAGCCAAAAGAGTGGAAAAAGGAGATCCTGAAGCTAAAAGGAAACTCATCGAAGCTAATTTACGACTGGTGGTAAGTATTGCTAAAAAATATGTAGGTAGAGGTATGCTCTTTTTAGACCTTATCCAGGAAGGGAATTTGGGCTTGATTCGGGCGGTAGAGAAGTTTGATTATCGAAAGGGTTATAAATTCAGTACTTATGCTACCTGGTGGATTAGACAAGCTATCACCCGAGCTATTGCTGACCAGGCGCGGACTATTCGTATACCTGTTCATATGGTAGAGACTATTAATAAACTTACTCGAACTGCTCGGCAACTGGTTCAAGAGTTAGGGAGAGAGCCCACCCCTGAAGAGATAGCAGAAAAGATGGGCATCACCCCGGATAAGGTTAGAGAAATATTAAAAACAGCTCAGGAACCTTTGTCTCTGGAAACTCCTATTGGAGAGGAAGAAGATAGTCACCTGGGTGATTTTATAGAAGATACGGGAGCGCTTGCTCCTCCTCAAGCTGCTTCTTACTCCCTTTTGAAGGAGCAGTTAGATAATGTTTTAAATACTCTTACTGATAGAGAGAGGAAGGTTTTGAAGCTCCGCTTTGGTCTGGAAGATGGGAGACCTCATACCCTGGAGGAAGTAGGGCAGATTTTTGGAGTAACCAGAGAAAGAATTCGTCAGATTGAAGCTAAGGCTTTGAGGAAACTTCGACATCCCACTCGCAGTAAAAAATTGCGCGACTATCTTGACGAAACGGAATAAGTTCTCTATAATCCTTGATGTAGTCGCTCCTCGGTAGCTCAATGGTGGAGCATCCGGCTGTTAACCGGAGGGTTGCAGGTTCGAGTCCTGCCCGGGGAGCCAGTTTTTTATCTGCTTCGGAGTGTTTCTTCTTTTCTCTGAAAATTAAAGGCAATTAAAAAATCTTTTTCCTCCTTCTCTGTAATAATGAAAACTAAACCCACGCTTACCCTAAAAAAATTCTGTTTAAAGTAGTTTTGACTACTTGGATTTCTTTGTTATATATTATGTAGTGTCTGACTGTGATAAATATTTGGAATAGTATAAAGAGGCCTAAACCTATTATTGTATAGAAGGATTTGGAGGGAACAAGAAGCCATTGAAAAAACTGCAAAGTATTTATCTCGCAAGACATACAATGTTCTGTAATGTTGTTCTTAGGCTTTATGAAAATATTATATAAAAAACCCAAAAGTATCCATTTTCAGGCTAGGATAAAGAAAAAATATATGAGCAAAGAACAGTCTAAAAAATTTTTTTTCAGGATGTCAGCAGGAAGGTAGAGATTTAACAAAGAACGCAACTGTTCGCTTCTCGAGGTATAGTTTTATAACGCCTCTTCTGGAGGGGGAATTAATTTTAAGATATATCCAGGAAATATTGGGTCATAAAAGTAGCAAGACCACAGAAGAAATTTACATAAATGTAAATAAGACCAATATTGCAAATATAAAGAGCTCATTTATAGTATATTAGAGGGGAAAGAATTATAATTACACTCACAGAGGATGTTTTATAGGTTATCTGCTGATGCAAATAAAGGAGGTTAAATAATGAGTATAAAGAAAATAAAAGTAACAAATTTTAAGAGCTTTAAAGAGTTAGAAGTAGAGCTTAGTAGTTTCGATGTATTAATTGGTGCTAACGCTTCAGGAAAATCCAATTTTATACGAATCTTTGAGTTCTTAAGGGATATAATAAACTATGGGTTGGACAACGCAATCTCTATGCAAGGGGGCGTTGAATATCTTAGAAATATAAATATTGGTCCGTCCGAAAATTTTTCATTAGAAGTCGTTTCTGACAGAGAATTTAGGAGGGTAGTTAGAACGACGGGAAAAGAGCTGCTAAAGATAGAAATATACGAGACGGTTTATAAATTCGCTATTAAGTTTAAAAAGAAGGGTTCAGGATTTGAAATTGCCGAGGATAATTTAACACAGAAATGTAAATTTATTAGATTAGGAAAGGAGAAGAAGGAAGTAGAAGAAGATCTCGGTGGAGGTGAGATTGTCCTTTCTAATATTAAGGGAAAAGTTGAAGTTGATCTTAGTTTACCTACAGAACTGCAAGTAGAAAGGAGTGATATATTCCCACAACTTTCGTTTTTTAAACAAGAAAAACTACCATCTAAAATTCTTCTTCTCGAGGCACCTTTTCTTATTGCTCCTTCACTGAGAACGATTTTTGGTGATATTTCAATATACGATTTCGACCCTAAACTACCTAAAAAGGCTGTGCCGATTACTGGGAAGATGGAATTGGAAGAAAACGGTGAAAATTTAGCCATTGTTCTTAAAAACATTTTAGAAGACACGGAAAAAGAAAGGAAATTCTCTAATTTAATGAGAGACTTTTTGCCTTTCGTAAATAAACTAGACGTGGAAAAGTTTGCGGATAAGTCTTTACTCTTCAAATTACAGGAAATGTACGCTCAAAAGCAATATTTGCCTGCTCCTTTGATTTCTGATGGAACAATAAACATAACGGCCCTAATTGTTGCTCTATATTTTGAGGAGAAATCTTTAACTATTATCGAGGAACCTGAGCGGAATATACATCCTTATCTCGTTTCCAAGGTGGTAGATATGATGAAGGATGCTTCGCAAAAGAAGCAGATTATCGTTACCACTCATAGCTCTGAAATAGTAAAACATGCAGGTTTGGATAACATTTTACTTGTTTCTCGTAATGAAGAGGGCTTTTCCACGGTATCCAGACCAGGTGATAAAGAGAAAGTAAAAACATTTTTGCAAAATGAAATAGGAATTGAAGAACTTTATGTACTAAATTTACTTGGAGTATAGTTATGGGTTGCAAAAGATTGTTTATATTTGTTGAAGGCGAGGATGATGAACGGTTCTTTGAGAAAATAGTGGAACCAGAATTGCGGAAGATTTATAATTCTGTCGGAATAATACATTATGCAACTTTGAAAAAAAAGAAGATCGAAAATTTCCTTAAAAGTATTAAAGCAATGGGTGCGGAATACATTTTTGTGACAGATATCGATGAGTCGCCATGTGTGACAGCCAAAAAACAGAAATTACTGAGTATTTTTACAAATATTGATAAAGAAAGAGTAATTGTTGTTATAAAGGAAATAGAGAGCTGGTATCTTTCCGGATTAGATGATACAAAGTCTAAAAGGCTTGGGATACACCTTAATGTTATAAATAATACAAATAATATTACAAAAGAGCAATTTAATCAGTTAATTCCCGGAAAGTTTGATTCTAGAGTAGATTTTATGTTAGAAATTCTAAAGAATTTTTCTATTGAAATAGCAAAACAGAAGAATAAATCATTTAAGTATTTTATTGAAAAGTATAATTATGAAGCTTCTAAGAATGACGGCAACGGTGGATAACAGAGTGTATCTGGCTCCGTGCCTTATGGTGCTCACACAAATTTTTGTTTTGCAAGAACTTCTTTCACGTTGGGAACGTTTAGGTAATATTTTGCTTGTTTTCCATTTAATCACAGTGCCTACTTTTGGTAACTCTGGTTAGACATTTCCTCTGGCTTCCGGTGTTGTCCCTCATCACCTGCTGGCTAAAGAAATTATGGTGGATTTTTTCAGCTTTATTGCTAGAGAAAAGCAGCTTCCCGATACTGTCATTCTATTGAGCCCTGACCATTTTAATAGCGCAGCTCTTGATAGAGGAAGTTCTTTTATCAGTGTTAATTGGGAGTCGGACGATGTTAAGCTGGGTA
>JARRCQ010000051.1 GCA_029982105.1 Candidatus Atribacteria bacterium
CTTATTTTTTACTTTTTTTACTTCTTTGTTTTGCCTTCTTCTGGAGATGGGGGAAATGGTTAGGGGTGACCGAAGTAGTGGAGGAAGGAGAGCAGCTTGACAAAAATTAAAACTCTTTTGATTCTGGGGACCCGTCCCGAAGTTATTAAACTGGCACCGGTTTATTTTGCTCTGGCTCAAAGCGAAGAGTTTAACCCACTAATAATTAATACTGGCCAGCATCGAGATCTGGCTCGTGATTTCTTAACCCGCTTTAATTTGACGGCTGCTTATGACTTGGAAGTGATGATAGAGAATCAGTCTTTAACCTATTTAACTTCAGAAATCATCAGCCGACTGGAAAAAGTGATGATAAAAGAACAACCGGATTTAGTCCTGGTTCAAGGGGATACCACTTCTGCTCTGGGAGGAGCCCTTTCCGCTTTTTATCATCAAGTTTCCCTGGGCCACGTAGAGGCAGGACTACGTACCGGCAAAAAGTATAACCCTTTTCCGGAAGAGATGAACCGTCTGCTAATTAGTAAATTAGCGGATTGGCATTTTGCTCCCACCTCCGGGGCTCGCAATAATCTCCTGCAAGAAGGGATAGAACGGGAAAAAGTTTTGGTTACCGGTAATACTATCGTAGATGCTCTCTTACAAGTTTTAGCAAAAAACTTGCCTTTCCACAATGAAATTCTTAGCCGGGAAGTGAGTAAAGGGAAAGAAAAAATAGTGACGGTTACTGCTCATCGCCGGGAAAACTGGGAAAAGGGGATAGAAGAGGTGGCACAAGCGCTCCGCATTTTGGGAGAAAAGTTTAAAGAGGTGAAAATCTTTTTTCCGCTTCATCCCAATCCGCTGGTAAGGGAGAAAATTTTGCCTTATCTTTCTTCTTGTACTCGGGTTTTTCTTTTAGAACCCCTGGATTATTTTGATTTTGTAAAACTCCTCTCCCAGAGCACTCTTTTAATTACTGATTCTGGAGGAGTACAAGAGGAATCCTCGGCTTTGGGGGTACCAGTATTAATCACGCGCGATTTTACCGAAAGGCCAGAAGTAATGAAGGCGGGGCTGGGATATCTGGTGGGCTGTAATCGAGAGAAAATTGTGGGTTTGGCTACTCGGTTTCTTAAAGAAAAAAGAACGCAAAAAAGTCAACCAATATTTGGTGATGGTAGAGCTTCCTGGAGAATTGTTCAAGCTCTACGCTACTTTTTCGGGTTAGATTCTCGAGAAATTGAGGAGTTTATCTCTACGTAAACTTTTTTGAGATTGTTCCTTTGTTCCGCAGACAGGCTAAAGAGGAGAGTAAGCGGCTTGAACTTGGGCAAAGTCGGTCTATAGTAAAAAATTCCAAATATTTGAAGATAGTATTTGGCCGAGGTACTTGAAAAAAAATTCTTTGGTGATATTATTATAAAACAGTAAGGGGCGGAAATAGCTCAGGGGTAGAGCATCGGCTTCCCAAGCCGAGGGTCGCGGGTTCAAATCCCGTTTTCCGCTCCATTTTTATATAAAGCCAGTTTCAGCCGCTTTTACTTTTCCATTTTTACCTTTTTTAACCCCTGAAGCCGTTGCTCATAAAAAGGGGGTTTTAAAATGGGAAAGGTTTTAAAATTAGCTAAGCCTAAAACTTGGGAGGAGTATTTTGAAGAATTTCTACTATTAAAACAAGTTGAGGGCTTAAGACCACGCACTTTAAAAGATTACCGCTACCATATTAACCGCTTCTTCAATGGGGTAAATCTGGAAGATTGGGAAAGTATTCAAAAGAGAGTAGGAGAATACTTTACTGAAAATATTGCTCCCGCTACCTTTAACATTCGTAGAAAATACCTTAAAAGTTTTTTCTCCTATTTAGTAGAACAAGGAGCACTACCTCAAAATCCTATAAACTTTAAAATCCGCAAAGATGAGGGAAAAGCCAGAGCTCTACCTCAAGGAGTTATAGAAGAATTTCTAAAGCTACCCAATAAAAAGACCTTTACTGGTTTGAGAGATTATACCTTAATTCTTTTTACCTTAGACACAGGAATAAGACCAGGAGAAGCCTTGAAGTTATTACCTGAGAATTTTAACTTAGAAGGTAGAGAAGTAATTATACTTCCAGGAGTAGCTAAGACCAAAGCTCAAAGAACTCTTCCTCTTTCTCCTTTAACTTGTCTGTGGGTTAAAAAACTTCTCTCTGTTCGTCCTAATTCTTGGGGAGAGAATGTTCCAGTATTTTGTAGCCAGGATGGAAAGCTTATGTTAACCAGTTCCTGGGGACATAGGTTAAACAAATATAGTAAAAAATTAGGTTATAAAGTAACCCCTTATGACTTAAGACATACTTTCGCTCTATATTCTCTTAGAGAAGGAATGAATCCTTTCGCTTTGCAGAGAATTTTAGGACATACCGACTTAACTATGACTAAGCGTTATTTAAGTTTAAACCAAGAAGATTTAAAAAGAGAACACGAAAAGAGTTCTCCTCTAAATTTATTTGAAAAAAAGAGGGTGAGAGGAATTAAATAAAGCTCTTAAAAACTTTCTTTGTTAAGGTTACACTATTGGTATAAGTATTCCCTAATTTAAAAAGGAGGAGTAAAGATGGCTGGAGAACTTACAAGGAGGGTGGAAAAACTGGAAAAGGAGAACCGAGTATTGAAGATAGTTTTTTTCTTGGTTCTTATTATGTTTTCAGTAATATTGTTTATTGGGGCAGACAAAAAATGGGAAAAAGAAATAACCACCGAGAATCTCAAAATAGTGGATAAAAAGGGGAATACCAGAATAGAAATGATTGCAGATGAAAAAGGAATATCAACGCTTGCCTTTACTAACTCTAAGGGCAAACTTAGATTAGGAATGGGTGTTTATGAAGATGAAATACCATCGATTATTTTTACAGACTCTAATGAAAAACAAAAATTGGTAATAACTGTTCTTAAAGATAAGGTGCCAGAAATTAATTTATATGGTTCTGATGGAAAAATAGAACTGACAATGGTTGTTCCTAAGGATGGAATGCCAGTAATTCGTTTTTATGACTCTAAAAGAGAGAAAAGATTAGTAATGAGTATTGCTGAAAAAGAAACACCAGAAATTACCCTTTATGATTCCGAAGGGAAACCAAGATTAGGAATGGGCGTTTATGAAAATGAATTTCCATTGATTGGTTTCAATGATTCTGACGATAAACCAAGATTGGGAATGGGTATTACCGAAGATGGAACACCAATTCTTAATTTTTTAGGAGCAGATGGTAAAATAATTCACTCTTTACCTTAATTATCAAAGGGGGACAAAAGTGGGCGGCCACTATCCCCTCTTGGTTGGTAAATAGTTTATGCCTTTCTTGGTCTAGACCAAGTATATAACTCGTAAAATTTATTGTTTAGGTATGAACCAATCATAAAAATGAGAATTAGGCCAATTCCGTAATATCGATTTATGAATAAAGCAATAATATATAATAATCCTATTAATATTCCAGAATAAATTTTTATTGAAAAATCAGAGCTTTCGCTTATATATTTAGAAACCTCAATTGGCCATTTAAAAGCCCAATATATATTATAAAGTGGAATAAAGCAGTAACCAAGTGCGGCCCCAGGAGATATTGGATATTTTCCCATGGACAACTTCTGTAATATTTTATGATAATTGTAAAGCCAGATACACCAAATAATACCTCCCAAAAAACCAAGTAAGGGGGCATAATTACGGAGACCTGTAAAAGCAAAACATATATACATAGCCGATACAATATAGCCAATTAATATAGGTATATTTATTATGTTAATATTTATTATGAGGTTTGAAGGCAAAGCACGAGGCAATACCTTTTTCATCTTTCCTCCTCCTTACGCCACCTCTTTTGAACGAAAAAACTTCATTTCCTTCTCCAATTCTTCATCAATTATATGAGTATAAATCTCAGTGGTGGAAATTGAGCTATGCCCTAAAGCTTTTTGAACCAGTCTTAAATTTTTACTCTCTCGGTATAGGTCAGTAGCGAAGGAATGTCTCAAGGTGTGGGGGTGGATATCTTTATTTATTCCTGCTTGTTTAGCTTTCCTCTTCACCATAGCTCTAATATAGCGAGGTTCTATTGGTTCTCCTTTTAGAGTGGTAAATAATAGCTCGCTCTCTGGTTTTATCTCTCTCCACTTCCTTAATACATTTAGCGCTTCCTCATTAAGCCAGACTATCCTATCCTTGCTTCCTTTTCCTTGTTTAATATGTATCTTTCCAGTTTGGAAGTCCACATCATTGGTTTTCAAGTTCAATACTTCCCCACAGCGTAATCCAGCGTCCAGCATTAGCCTGCACATTACATAATTTCTCAATCCTGTTTTTGCTTTCTTGTTGAAGGTTTTCAAAAACTTCTCTTGCTCTTCCGGGGTTAAAACCTCTGGAATTCTGAATTTAGCCATATTACCACCCCTCCTCTACTCCTTTTTTTACCTGCTCTTTTTCCCATTCTTCCTGTTGCTTGGATATATCTTTTGACCACATAACAAGCTTCCCCTCTTTTGAAATTTCGTTATAATCTAACACCATACCAGCCTTCTCCCCCCACCACGTATACCTTTCAATGTATTTATTGCCTTGATATCCTTCTCCAAATTTTTCAAAAATTATTGCTTTAAAAATACTCCAGTTTGAAAATCCTTTTGTATAAACTCTTACATCACAAAACTTGTCCTGCCAAAAACCGTATAAAATCAACTCCAGTTCCGCTCCCCCCATCCTCAGTTCGTCCCCTTCTCTCGTATAAAGGGCAACCCCACCGTAGGAGGGGTCGGTAGAATGGAAAACCAACCCTTCTACCGTAGATATATCCTGCCCCCACTTTATACCCCTAAAACCGTCTGGTTCACTATCTGGTTTAAAATTAAAAATTAAAGCTCTAAGTTTGTCCTCTAAATTGGTTTCTGTTTTAGTATCCGCATAAGCTAAACTACCAACCAAAACAACACAACAAATCAAAATTAGCCATCCTACTTTAAATAATTTTTTCCCCATCTTACTTTACCTCCTTTTTACCTTTAATTCCTAAAATTCAAGACAAAACTCAAGACCATTTCCACTCCCCATTTACTTTCTCAAAAAGACCTGTTTGTCCATAGTGAAAAGTTGTATCATATGTATTTCCGTATATATCGTGTGTTGTTGACGATAAATCGTAGCGTAGGCTGAGGTATTCACCGACATACTCAAAATTATAAACGTCGTAAACTTGATAAGTACTATAAAGTGTAGGGTAATCTTGCGCAAGAGCCCAAAGATTATTAACATACTTGAAAACGATACCACCTGGTTTACAATAAGACAGCGCTTGAGCAAAGTTCTGGTTACTTAATGCAATATATAACCCCCTAACCAAGTTCTCACAAATATAGGCGTCTCCACCTATATCAGCAGGATTTGGAGTTACAATCCCACCATTACAGCCAGACAAAAACAACGACAATGACAATAACAGGAAAACAACGGCGTAAAACAACTTTTTATTCATTGTAGACCCTCCTGAGAAAATACTAAATTGATTATATAATAAAATGAGAGATTTATAAACTGTAAATGGGGGAATCAAGCCCTAAAGGATTAGGATAATATTTTATACCATTTACCAGTTTTTTGAGGTCTTCCTGAGCCTCTCCGGAGGGTGTTCTACCCCGAGTAAATTTGATATAATTACCCTTAACCAGCTCATTAAGGAGGAGGAACTATGAACTTAAATATTTATCAAAGAATTGTCCTTATTATTGGTGGAGTTTTATTCGTAATTAGTATTATAACCGCACCCTCTATTATATATATTAAAGATTACGGTTATGCACCATACCCATACCACCCTGAATATAAAAATAAATATGGTATCCCACAAAAGGATAAAAATAGCATTATGGTTCGTGGCCTCATTGTTTGGGGTATAACAATACCGGTATTTTTCGCTCTAAGTAGCACAAAAAAAGAAAATAAGGAAAACAAAGATAAATAACTCCTAAAACTCTGTAGGGGGTAATAAACCATACCAGCATTACCCCCTACATACTCATAGGGAGTCTATATAACTAACAGTTAAAAAGCTTATAGTTTCTCGTATCCCCCACAATGCTCCTGCCTTAAATATAGGGGGGTAGCTCCCCGAACTCCCCCCTATTACCACAAGCAACCTCCCGAGGCTGGTATTACTCTGAGATATCTTCGTTATAAGCCAACTTAATAATTACCGTCATACTTGCTTCCTTTCCTCGCTCGTTAATAGCTTTCTCCGCTTCTTCTTCAGTGGGGAAAACTCCTATCTCCTCATTGCCAATAATCACTGAGAAAACTTTCTTCCCCTCCTGGTCAATTGGTCTTAAATCAGCAACAATCCACCCTTTATCTTTCGTTCCTATTTTTCCTTCCAATTTATCTAACCTCTCTTTAAGTTTCATTTACTCTCTCCTCTAATTTTGCAATTCTTTCCTCTAACTGCTCATATTCATAGAGTTTTAAGACTGTCTCTAAAATAGCTTTAGAAGCACTCACCCGGGGGCTCTCTCCTTCACCGGTTAACATAATCTCTCGCAAGGTTTCTATTGCTTCTCCAGTAATTCCCTCTAATCGGGAGAGAGTTAAGGAAATAAAACATCTTTTCACCTCCCTAAATATCTCCTGGAATTCTGGCTCTTTAAGCCAAACATAAATAGTTTTTTCTGAAACTCCACTTCTCCTGGAAGCTTCAGCTACAGTTGGACTTTCCAGTAGAGCTAAAGCAACCGTTTCCTGTTTATGCAATCTCTTGTTTCGGGTTGCCATCTTTATTCACCTCTCATTCACGTAATAATTTAGGAAGTTTTCCTCATAACACAAAACCTCGTATGGTCATAAATTGCACTAATAGAAACGCCATATTTCTCACTTAATCGCTTAGGAGTAATTCCACAATCGAATAAATACTCAATTTCCTCTCTCCGGGGGTGATTACAAACAAGACAATTTGGGTCACCCCGGAACTCCGAAGGTGGACTTTCTTCAGGAAATCCTGGGGTAATATTAGAGGAGTTTTCCTCTTCAGAAAAGAAATTCTTTTCTGCGTTTTTAGTGACACAAGTGACACAAACTGCCTCAAAGCCTTGTGAGGCGTAGCTTTGAGATTGTGTCATAGTTTGTGTCATCGTTTCTGGGTTGACACAATTTGTGTCACTTGTGTCGGAGTAACTATTTTTAGGTAAATTATTTCTTTCTTTATTCTCTAAGGAAGAAGAAATTTCATTTTCCTTAAAATTAAGTTCCTTGATACAACTGACATTATTTGTGTCATTTGTATCACCATCAAAAAATGGTTGACACAAGTTATAAGCCTTGTATGGTGCGGGTTTCAAGGACTTTGTGTCATTTGTGTCATCAATTTCACATATAAATTTTTTATTTTTTAATTGGTAAATACCACGTATTATTTTCTCCACCCTGCCAGTGGTTAGAAGATTTTCTAAAGCACGGTAAAAGGTTTTTCTGGGTGCTCCTATTTTCTCTATAAGTTCCCCCGCGGTGAGCTTCCTTTCTTCCTTTAATAGGGTAAGAATTTCTTCTTCGGCCTTTTGAGTTCTCGTGTATTCACTGTCCGGTCGCTCAACTATACTAAGCTCCCCTTCTTCTTTGTGTAGATAAAGCTTAGGCATATAACCAGTTAAACGATTTTTGACAACTTCCAATTTCCTAATTTCGTCTTCCTCGGTAAGTTCAAGATTAATGACTACGTCGCACCCTCCAGGTAATGCAGAAGCTCCACGGGATTTATACACTTTACTTCTTTCCTTAGAGCCCTTGGAGTTATGGTGGGAAATTATGACACTTACTCCAACCTCCCTAATTAGTTCTTTTAGTGGCTTTACCACTTTTGAGTTGTTTTCACTATTGTCATCCTCTTTTTTTAAAGGGAAGAATAAGCTCTTGGTGTCAATAATTATGAGCCCAACTTTGTAGTTCTTTACCAGTGATTTAAGGCTTTCTACCGAGCAAGCTTCATCAAAAAAGAAGAGGTTTTCACCGCCTTGAAATTCCAGGAGTTGCAAAAGATTACTACGCAAGGCTTTCGGGGTTTCTAAGTCGAAGTAGGCTACTCTTAAAGGGATGAGTTCCTCACTTAAAAACTCTCTACCTTCGGCTAAACTTACCGCTAAATGGTATAAAAAGGTTGTTTTCCCAACTCCAGGGTCGGAACTGAGCAGGTGAAGAGCACCCCGGAAGAGGAAATTACCTAAAATAGAAACAATAGACTCATTAGTGAAGAGCTCTTCCGGGGGTAGGGGCTCAGGAAGAGAGTTCCCTTCCTGAGCGTCCAGCTTTTGGGTTAAATGCTTAAACTGCTCAATGGTGATTTTGCCCTGGTTTAACTTTTCAGTGAATTTGAGAACTTCTCTCTTATTGGAAAGTTCCTTTAATCTGTAAAGTTGGTTTTGAAAAAGGGTAGCAGTGGGAGAAGAGTTTAGAATTTCCAGGGTAGTTTCCCTCTCCATCCCTTTTTCTACACAGTGGCGCAAAACTGAGGAAAGGTCTATGGGCTCTCCTCTTTTAGCCATTTGCCTTAGTATACGGTAAAGTTGTTTGGTTTCAGGAAAAATAAAATCTCTTAAGTGTAGTTGCTTCAATTTTTCTGGGTCTTGAGAAAGAACTACGGAAGAAAGAACTTCAGCCTCAATAGTTGCATCAACTAAAGGTAGGGTGGGAGAAATTCCCACCTCTTTTGCTTTAGGAGAATAAATTTGACTGGACAAGTCGCTTCTTTCCTCCTTCCTTGGGTAGCTCGTTAACTAGTTTTGTGTCCCATAAATAGAGGCATAAGTAGAGTTGCTCACCGTAGCCACGATTTAGCTTCTTTGCGTATTGTAAAAAGCGTTGTAGAGGGCAAGAATAAATCTTATCTTCGCAAACTGCTTCCAGTATCTCCACATCTAATCCTTCCAATTCCTCAATTATTGCTATATCGTAAGCAATTGCAGGTGGTCTTTGTAGGAAATGTTCTCTCCTCATACGCTTTTGTGCTACTAACTTACCTTCCTCATTTCGGTAAAGTAAAAAACAAGCTCTCTTACTACCAGGCTCTATAATAAAGTGTGTGGAAAAAATATCTAAAAAGAAGTATGGTGGTAAGGATCCCAGATCCAGAAGTTAGAAAAGAAGGGAGGCCTTACCACCA
>JARRCQ010000052.1 GCA_029982105.1 Candidatus Atribacteria bacterium
ACAAAATATATACCACTAAAACTGGATGGTGAGGTCTCTTTTTTTCTTCCCTCTTTAAAATATTCTTCTTTAAAACTCCTACGATAAGTTTACACTAACGCCAAAGATTGCAGGTGGAGCTTTTTCCACTTATGAACCCCTTTCTTTTTTCCCATCATCGCAAGCAAGAGCAGTCTACGGTGCTAAAAACAAAAAGAGAAAGACCAAATACAGCCTACGGCGTAAACAAAAAGCAAATTAGGTTAAAAAGAATTCGGACAACCACGCTGGAGAACAGCACTCCAGCGCAACGACTTTGAGTTTTTGACTTCCGATTTAATTTAATTTAATTTTTTAAACTTTTGACAGTTTAACCAGTTTTGCAAGATACCATAGTACGATATTTAAGAGAAGATACCCGGAAGTTCCACATAATTAATGTTGCCACGGTCTATATCTTCTTTCAAAGCCTCTTTAATCTCCCCTTTGGCGCTGAAGTATATAACTTGCCATCCTAATTTAGCAAATTTTTTTAATGTCTCAACTTGCCTCTGTAGCCTATCTGGATCTGCTTTTATGAAGGGATCATCCATAATAAAAAATCCTTTTTTATCTTCCAGAAGCTTTTCTCCTAGAGCCAGCCTAATAGAAAAATACAACTGGTCATATGCACCACCAGATAGTTTTTCTGCCTCTAACATCATATTATCCTTGCGCCTGACTTGAATTTTTTCTTCTTCTCGATTGAATACAGCTTCTTCGTAAAGGCCATTGGTTATCTCCTCGAAATATTTTGACGTGGAACTCCCTTTACCAAAAAGCTCAGAAACTTTTTCTTTTTCTTCTGCTTCTATTTCTTCAAAAATTCTTATAGCTTCTAACGCATTACTCCTGTTATTTTCACATTCATAAACAAATTTTTGCAATTTATCTTTAACTGCTTCCAGGTCTACTAATGTCTTACAATGCAGATATTCTTCTTCCCGTAGAATCTCGTTTGCCTTTCGCTCTATGTCATCCAAATTCTTTCGAATGGCTTTCATAATTTCATTTATGCCCTTCAGCTTTTCCTCCAATTCTGTCTTTTTATTTCCTAAATCTGCTGCAGCAGTATCGCTATATTTAATATTTTGGGCTTTATCCTTATATATTTCAAGCTTTTCAATTTCTTCACTCCAGTAGGAAATATTTTCTTCTAAACTTTTGCCCCTCTCCCCTAAGTGACTCTTTAAGATACTTCTTTGTTCTCCCAATGACCTTTCCAGTTTCTGTTTTAGTCTTAACTTATTAGTGTATCCCTCAAGAGATTCCTCTTTTGATTTTCTTTTTATCTCTTCTATTTTTTTCTCAAGGTTTTTAATCTTACTCTCTATTTCTGGAATCTTTTTGTTTTGAAGATTTTCAATTTTTTCTTCTAAGTTTTCCTTTGCCCTTCTCGTATCCTGTAAATCCTCAAATTTTCTATGATAACCCTCATCAAACTCCTGAATATTCAAAAGCATCTTCTCTATGGTCTCTGCATCCATCCCCAATTTAGAAAGAGACAGTCTATTCTTCTCCAACATTTCTATAAGTTGAGCCTTTTCCCTTGCCAACCGGAGTTGAAATCCTCCTGAAACTAAAGCTAAGATAAAAAATAATATTGCCAGAGCGTAAAATAAGGGTGAGGAATGGAACATAACTCCGAGCAAAGATATCCCCAGCAATACCGCAGAGATTATCCCTAATAAAGTGAAAAATTTACCTTTTTCTTGTTGTTGTGCTAATTGAACGCTCTTATTTCCATAAGCCTTCAACTCTGGCTTAATTTCCTCATCTAACTTTTTCTTTCTCTCGGAAAGAACCCGAAAATCACACTCTATCTCGTCTAACTTCTCGTTTATTATCTTAAACTCTTCTTTGCTCTCCTCAAGCTCTTCAGATGTCTTTTCCCTTTCTTCTACAAGATTTTTAATATCCCTGTTACAATCTCCCCATAATCTTTCATCTTCTTCATTATAAACTCCTAAGTTTTTAAGCTGCTCTACAGAACTTTTAAAGTTATCTAATGCTTCCCGTCCCTTTTCATATTTCTCTCTCTTTCTGGCATCTTCGAGTGCTCTGATTTCTTGGTAAGTTTTTTCTATTTCTTCCTTAAGTTCCGCAGATTCTTTTTCAAGTTCGTCAAATCTTTTTTCTTCGGTTTCTTTGCACAAACTTTTAATTTTCTCTATCAGGTTTTGTGCGTCTTCTATTCTCGTTTTTAATTTTTCATCTCTAATATCTCTAAATGCACCCTGGGGTGTTATCTTACCCATTTCTCTGAGAGCTTTCTTTATCCTATCAATTTCCCTTGTCCTGAGACCGGTGAGACGATCCGTCACATTAATGTAAAATTCACTCTCTTGAGTAGCATCACGGGCAATGGACAGATTGCTATTTCTCACTATAAAAATATTGCAGCATTCTGAAGAAGTCAAACCAGCAATTTTTGTTAAGTCCGCCTTTTCTGGAAGCTTAATTTCTCCCTCTTTCTCGTCTTCTACAATTACATAACCCTCCGGGTTCTCTCCTACCCGGTCTATGTGCTCAAATTCTTTGACATTTCGCCCTAATAACATTTTTACTAGAGCATCTATGGTGAGGGTTTTTCCATCTTCGTTTTTACCCCAGAATAGATTGAAGCTATAGAGCAAAATTCTACCGGTATTGGACAAAGGACCATATCGCATTATTGAGAATTCTTTTATCCTCATAACCTGGCCTCCATCATCGCCTTTATCGTGAGGTCAAGCAACTCTCTTTTCTTCTCCTCAGGAAAAGTAGCTCGCTCAAGTTTATTTATGAAACTTTTAAATAAGCCATCCTCAAGAATGGTGTGCATATCTCTAAATTCAAAGTGTTCTTCTACCGGTTTATCTTTAATGAATTCCTTTATTTGTTCTACAAGTTGAGACTCGCTCATTTTAATCTTTTCGCTATTAATATATCCTCTAACCGTTAATAGAATGCTTGCTTCAGGATGAGATGCCCCAAGTTGTTCTTTTACTATCTCTACTGGATTTTTCTCCCTAAAAGGGTCCAGCTCTATAACTACTTCTTCAAAATGAAAAGTGGAGAGGGGGTATTCTCTGGGTGGTTTCCCGGCTTCGCATATATTTACTTTTCTCTGTCCGGTTTCTCTTTTAGTTATTGATACAGGTGAACCAGGGTAAACAAAGTATCCTCCGTTTTCTAACCGCCACACATCAAATTGGGAATGGAAGTGTCCGGCAAATATGTAATCAAGATTCAAATCTTTGAAGTAAGATAGTTTAGCCGGCATATATCTCTCTTCGCCTTCTTCTCCAAAGTCCTTCCTGGAGAAAAAGGCATCGAGCAATTCCCCGTGGTATAGTAGAATATTCTTCCTGTCTGGAGTTAAATCATTAGCTATAGAACGGAGCTTTTCAACAACCCTTTCCCCCTCCAGAGGTTCAAAAGGTAACCCCCATATCCTTACATCTTGATATTCAAAAGGCTCGTTTAAGTCATTCAAGATAATTATGTCTTCGCCAAAGTACACACCGCTTTTATATGATTCATTATCGTGGTTTCCAGGAATCAGGATTATTTTAAAGCCAGTATTTGAAAAAAATTCCCTTATCTTAGGTCTTAAGGTTTCGGCGTTAATCCCTTTATCAAAGAGGTCGCCACTTATTACAAAAAGCTCAACTTTCTCTCTTTTTCCAATCTCAATCAGCTTTTGAAGTGCCTTCCATCTCTCATCTTCATATTCCCTTAAATGGATATCTGCCGTGTGAAGTATCTTCATTTTTTTATCCCCTCTCAAAAAGCAATGGTGTGAATGACTCAAGCACGCTCATCAATGAGCCCTGAAGGGCCAGAGTGTAAAATCGTTCTGCGAATTGTAAAATTGATGAACCCTACCATTTCTCTATTAATCTCCGCAATTAAAAGGTGAGAGTTATTTTCTTTTAAGAGACTCTGACAGTTCTCAAACACCGCACTTGCGTCAATGCCCTCTTTATTATCCATAGAATTAATAAGCTCCATCATTATCTTTTCCATCGTTGGTAAATCAGATTCATCGGCTTTTCTGATCAAAATATGGTTCATACAATTCCTCCTTTTGAACGTGCAGTTTCACTTACCAGAGTTAGTGTATAGTTAAGGGTGATAGCCCTTGAATGATTAAATTAATCAGATATTATAGTCTCAACAAATAGCCGTTCTGCTTCAGCCAATCTTTGTGTTTTTCGTAGTCAGGCATCAGCATTTTAACCTTGTTCCAGAATGATTTTGCGTGATTTCTCTCTTCCAGATGAACAAGTTCATGGATAACCACATAATCTATTACCGGTAAAGGAGCCATAATCAGTCGCCATGAGAAATTTAAATTTCCGATAGAAGAGGAAGAGCCCCACCTTTTCTGGGCATTGGTAATATTAACTTTACGGTATTTAAAGTTTCTCTTTTGTGCATACCAGCGGACTCTTTCAGAAATTTTTTCGTAAGCCATTTTTTTGTACCACTTGACAAATACTTCTTTTGCCCGGAGTAGTACATCTCGGGAGAGATAAAAGCCATCCTCGAATTTTAGTGGTTCTTCCTGGCTATCTACTATTTTTAATCTATAATATCTTCCCAGATAGAGGAAACCTTCTCCATTAACAAACTCTTTAGGAGAGAATTTTGGGTCTCTCGTTTCAATTTCCCTTTTCTTTTCCTCAATCCATTCTCTATGGTTAAGGACTACCTTCATAATCGTGCCATCATCGATACCCAGGGGTGCTCTTATAATGAGTGTAGCGTCATCTGTTACCTGCAAAGCAATGGTTTTTCTTTTTGTTCGTATTATTTTTTCGATCTCGATATCCATAAATCTACTCTCCATAAATGTGATAAGCAAGCTCTATTAGTTTTTGAGCTATTTCGTTTCTTTTCCCAAATACCACATTACTCGCACCTGCTGAATATGATGCAGGGGTTTCCTTTACTTTATCTCCTTCTTTTGAAGGTGCGGGAGAAGCTGGAATAGATTTTAGTAGATGAGATATGATATACGATTTCAATCTCTTCTGCTTAAAAGAGCTTTCCCAGAAATCAACCATCTGAGTTTCTCTCTTGATAAGCTCAATCACGTCTTTAGTCAAACCAACTAGAAAGTTAACGTCTTTTTCGCTCAGTGCTTCAACAGGCTTTTTTCCATATATCTCCTGTTTCAACAATCCCAAAAAGGGTAGCTCTTTCTTTGGCTCCAAACCAAAGGTTTCTTCAGCTTCTCTTCCTCTTTTCATCGATTCTCTGAGTTTTTCAAGCTCGATGGCGAGAACTTCCCAGTTTTCTTTGTATTCTTCAAGGATTTTCTTCAACTTATCAGAAAACCTCTCATAAAACTCCGGATCTTCTTCGAAGTGCTTTTCAATATGTTCTAAAATAGCGTATGTAAGCTCTTCAACTTTTGCCTTACTTGATTTTTGTTTTTCTAATTTACCAATGAATTTATCGTCAAAAAGAGGAGTTGGTGGTATTTTGGGGTCAACGCCTTTTGATATCAGATATTCTTCAACAATTTCCCTTATCTTCTTGCTCGCATCTTTTATGCTCAGCTTATCATCTCTGTATCTGTTTCTCGCCGATTCTTTGATGAAATTTATAATTTTCAGGTCTGTAACATATTTTAAGGCTACAGGGTCAGGGAGCACCGCATCCATTGCCCGGTTAAAGTTTCTTACCAGCATTATAAACTCATTTCTTACCTCTTCATCGACCAGAAGGTCTACACATTCTTCTATGTTATTTCTCCAATCTTCAATTCCGTATTTTTTAAAGAAATTGTTGATAAGACTGTGAGCGAATCCTAAATCGTCAATACTTTTGGCTTTATTTTTGACAACCTGGGTAATTTCCTCTATATCTTCATCAGCATAGATAGAAATAGCTTCTTTCAAATGCTTTAAAACTCCAACATAATCTACAACAAAACCGCAACTTTTATTTTTGTAAACTCTATTTACTCTTGCGATGGCCTGCAATAGATTATGTTCCTTAATCACATCATCCAGATACATAACCTGCTCTACAGGAGCATCAAAACCTGTGATGAGCATACTTTGCACTACTAAAATGCCTACATCTCCCGAAACACCACTATCATCGATTTTATCAAATGGTAGTTTAAAGCTCTTTATTATCCCATCGTGCTTATTAGTATCAGTATAATTGTAATATTCAGGTGGATCATTATCTTCTCCGGATATAACCACGCCAACCTTTAATCTCTCAAGTTGCTCTATGTCTATCCCTTTCTGGTTATTCTTCTTCAGCTCTTCTATTTTTTCTTTTAATGCTTCTTCCAGAGCTTTCTTATATCTTATGGCAGCAAGCCGTGAGACAGCTACAACCTGAGCTTTAAAACCATTGGGGAATATATGGGTAACATAGTGGTCTATCATATCTTTTGCTTTGTCCTTTATCACATTTTCGTCTTCAAGATATGCACGCCACGTGTATCTTCCCATAATTTTTGCTTTTTGTTCTGCATCAAGCATAGAAAAGACATCCTCAAATTTAGCATTGGCTGCTTCTTCATCGGAAAGTTCAGCACTGTGAACTCTTCCTTCATAGACAATCTCAACAGTCACACCATCTTCTACCGCTCTTTTTATACTGTATTTATCTATATATCCACCAAAGGTAACTTTCGTTTTTTCAATAGGTGTACCCGTATAAGCTATCCTTATAGCATTAGGTAAAGCTTTCTTTAAATTAGCTCCTAAAAATTTGTATTGGGTTCTGTGCGCCTCATCAATCATAATAAGAATGTTAGGAGACTTATTAAGCTCCGGGAATTCGACTTCAAGCTCCCTTTCCTGGAACTTGTGAATCATACCCATTACCAGGTCTGGAGTATCGGTCTTTAAAAGTTCTTGAAGTTCTTTTACGCTTCCCGCGAGATGAACGGTAAAGCCCACACTTTTTGATGTCTCTTCCAATTGTTTCTCTAAATTTTTCCTATCGGTTATAAAAACAATTTTGAAATTTCTGAACTCAGGGTGATGATACATTTCCCTTACAGTAAACATCATGGTCATTGATTTTCCAGAGCCCTGAGTGTGCCAGACAATCCCCCCTCGCTCTTCCGGAGTTTTACCTTCCTTCAGCCTTTTTATTATTTTTTTAACCGCTCTAAATTGCTGGTATCTTGCTACCACTTTTACCATACCGCTTTTAGAGTCTTCCTTGAAGACGGTAAAAGTATGAAGAATATCAAGGAGATTGTTTCTGGTGAGCATACCTTGAATTAGAACCTGCTGACTGGTGATGTTCCCTTGAGAATCTATGTCCGATAGAGCATAAGGGTAAGGGTCTTTCCACTCCACAAAGTGCTCATATTCTGCAGTTATGGTTCCGTATTTTGCCATTTGATTAAAAGTGGCAATCGTAAAAAGGTTATACCAGAAGAGCCTCTCGTTACCTTCTTTTACCCCTCTTCTATTAGAATACCTCATAAGCTGGGTTATAGCTTCTGCGATGGGGTCTGCTATTGTCGGAGATTTGCATTCCACAACCACTAAGGGCAAACCATTCACAAATAACACCATATCAGGTATTATATGTTTCTCGGTCCCCGGGATATTTACTTTAAATTGAGAAATGGCAATAAAAGAATTATTCTCTGGATTTATAAAATCTATGAACCTGACTGTAGGGCTTTTTTCTCCGGTTTTCCGATTTTCGAATACTGAAGTATTTTCCAGGAGTAAATCATGGATTTCTCTGTTTGCTTCTAAAAGAGAGCGAGCTTGTGAGGTGGTTATTCTTCCTACCACTTCATTTATCTGGTCTTCTTCTATCCAGGGGTTTATTCTTTGGATAGATTCCCTTAAAACATCCTCAATGATTACCTCTCTAAAAGTCTCTCGCCATTTTATGCTTTCACCAAAGGCAGGCTCAAAGGAGAAATTGAAAGATGCGATTTCCCTTATATCTTCCGGGTCGTCTTTATTCTGTCTGTAGATCTTCCAGCCCAATTTTTGAAGCTGAGCAAGGAAAGGATTTTCTACATAATATTCTTCATCAAGCATTTTATGCATATCATTACCCTATTTTATAATTCTCATCATTTAACCATTTTAAGGAGTTACAATAAATATACTCGCGAATCCCATTTAGTTCGTCTTCGTTGCGTATAATGTGTTCGTAATAATTACGTTGCCAGATAGAATGGTGTGGTGGAAATTTTTCTGGTGTTTTATCTCGCAACCTTTTTGTTACACCTATTTTGAACCCCCGAACAATTGAACCAATAGATCGTGACGGTGATTTTAATGATTGTAGGGGCGAAAAATTTTTCGCCCCTACATTGACAGGCGAATGGTTATTCGAGGGCGAATGGTTATTCGCCCCTACGGGATTTGGTTTATTGGTTTTATTAATTACAACAATCCCATGGATATGATTAGGCATAACAATAAATTCATCCAACATGACGTCTGGAAAATGCACAGGTATATCTATCCAACATTGTTTTGCGATTTTCCCATATTCGTTTAAAATCATTTTATCATCAATAATTTCTCCAAACCAACATTCCCGATTACTGGTGCAAATGGTAATAAAATATGCCCCTGGTCGGGAGTAATCGTATCCTTTTAAACGGATAGAACGACGGTCGTGATGAACATTTTTATTTTCCATTTTCAATGGAATCATGTTCGATTAAACTATTCACCCTTATCCTACCAGTCAACAAATTCTCCATCAACCCCCGTTTTATTCTTTCAAGCTTCTCTTTATATTTCTGCTCTTTTTCTATCACCTCATCAACCTGAGAGAGTATAGAAGCAATACGTCGCTGTTCGGGAAGAGGAGGAAGGGGAACAACAACTGATTTTAATAACCTTTGATTCAATTTCTCTCTCGTGCTTCCGGAGATATAACGGCTAATATCTTGAAAATTCACAAAATACATTAAAAAACTGTTGTCTAAAATTCCGTTTTTCCCTTTCAAAATATGTACGTGATTGTTAACCCAAAACTTCCCTCTCATTATATAAGCTGTTTCTTCAAAGAGATTGAAATTGCCACCATCTTCAGCTATTAGAAGATATTCACCATCAAAAATATAATCATTTATATATGTAGTTATTACCGCAATATTTTTGTCATCTATTTTCT
>JARRCQ010000053.1 GCA_029982105.1 Candidatus Atribacteria bacterium
TCTCGGGTAGCTCAGAGGAAATTATTAATTCTGATTTAAGCCGAAAATACTACTTAGGGGAACGCTTTAATCTTTGAAAATATTAGATAAGTATATTCTCAAACAAAGCGTAGCTAACTTTTTTTGGGGAGTTATCCTGTTTGTTATTTTAGTAAGTGCTGGCGATTTGCTCTTTCGTTTAGCTCGATTGTGGTTACAGGAAGGCCTTGCCTTTATAGAAGTGATAAAAATATTTTTCTTGAGCCTTCCCTCTCTTTTAATCTATATTTTGCCGGTTTCGGTATTGTTGAGCGTATTGCTGACGGTAGGTCGTATGTCTGGCGACAGTGAAGTCATAGCTCTGAGAGCGGGAGGAGTAAGCTTCAGAAGAATAGCTGTCCCCTTTTTTCTTTTTTCTCTGTGGGTTTGCGCTGGAACAATCTTAATTCAGGAAGTGTGTTTACCTTGGGCCTCGGTAGAACTTAAAAAGATAGGGGAGAAAGTAAGTGGCCAAAGCCTGATATCGGAAGATACTTTTTTTCGGGATGAGAGCGAGCCAGGAATAGAGAGAGTATTTTATGTGAAGACGATAGAGCAGGAAAAATCTCTTCTTTTGGGAGTGGTAGTGCAAGAATATGATGAACAAGGATTGCGAAGGATTATCAATGCCCGAGAAGCATCTAACCAGGAGGGAAGATGGATATTTAAAGAGGGAATTATTTACGAAGTGGGAGAAAAGGGAGAAATAGAAAGAGTGGTGCGTTTTGCAAAAGAGGAAGTAACTACTACTCAAACTATAGAGGAAATACAAAAAGTCCAGAAAAGCCCACAAGAAATGGGTTTTATGGAATTGAGGAGTTTCATTGAGGGAGAGAGAAGTAGGGGGAGAAAAACAGAAAAGTTAGAATTAATTTTGTGGCAAAAAACTGCCTTTCCTTTTGCTAGTTTGGTTTTTGTGCTGATAGGAGTAGCTCTGGGTATCGTTTCTCCTCGCTCCGGTAGAGCCTTGGGAATAGGATTGAGTATCCTTATAGTGTTTGCCTATTATGTAGTGTTTTCTTTAGGTAGTGCTTTGGCTGAGGGAGGTAGATTATCTCCCTTTTGGGGAACCTGGATGGCCAATATAGTGGGATTTATCACCGGTGAAAGCCTTTTATGGTGGAAGGAAAAAAGCTGAAGGAGATTGCCTATGGATTGGGGTAGCTGGTTATTAATTATTTCTGTAATTGTATTAGCTGGAGCTATAGCGTACTTGGGAGACATTTTAGGAAGAAGGATTGGGAAAAGAAAACTTTCTCTGTTTAAGCTTCGTCCTCGCTATACTGCCATTTTAGTGAGTGTTATTACCGGGATTTTGATTGCTGCCGTTACTCTTCTTATTTTGAGTGCTGCTTCTCAAGATGTGCGCACGGCTCTTTTTGGTATGAGAGAACTGAAAGATCAAATTACTCAACTGGAAGAAAGAGAGAAAGAGTTGCAAAATTCTAAAATTATGCTGGAAGAGCAGGTCAAAACTTTAACTGGAAGTGTAGAAGAGCTCAATAATCAGAGACAGAGCCTCCAAGAAGAAATAAAAGCCTTACAAGTAGAACAAACTCGTCTGCGGGAAAGTATTCTGGCTATTCGGCAGGGAGAAATAACATTTCAGGACGAAGAAGAAATTTTACGAATGATAGCACCTCCGGGTATGGGGGATAAGGAAGCGGAAGATTATCTTCTTTCAATTATTGAAAGAGGGGAAGAAATTGCTTTAGAGCGAGGAGCGGGCCTGGATGAAGAAATACAAAGAGCTGTTTTTGTTTTAGAAGATAGCTTCAATGAAGCTAAAGAGAAGTTAAAAACTACTGAAGTCCCATTAGTTATTCGCTTGGTAGCTTCTGTCAACACCCTTCGGGGAGAGCCGGTTATTGCCCGATTTTTAGTAGATGAGAATAAAAAGATTTTCTCAGCTGGAGAAGTAATATGGTCGGAGGAGTTGAACATTGAGCCTCAGAAGACCAATATAGAACTCTGGTTGGGGGAACTACTGAAAGAATTAAACACCTTGGCAGTTAAAAAAGGAATTCTTCCTCAACAAGGTAGGGTAGGAGTTATTTCTGCTTCTAATCTTACTGAAGTTACTTCCTTTTTGCAGAAAATGGAAGGGAAAGTGACTGTCGAGGTGATAGCAGAAGGTGATATATTTACCGCTGGGCCTTTACGAGTTTATTTACAGGTGAAGAAATGAGCCCCATAAAGGCAAAGTAAGCAGGGATAAAAAAGTGGTAAAAAAGATAACGCTAGAAGAAAATTCGCTATCTAAGTTATAAATAGAAGACAGAGTATAAGAGGTCATCAGAGTAGGAGTGGCGGCTTGAATAATCATAACTTTTTGGTACAGAGGATTGAAAGAAACAAATTTAGTGCAGAGTAAAAATAGCAGAGGAAGAGCTACTAATTTAATAAGGGAAGTTGAAAGAAGGAGCTTCCAGTTACGGAAAAGGTGAGAAGCAGAAAGAGACATTCCTATCGCTACCATGGTCAAGGGAACAGTGGCATCGGCTAAGCGATTTATGGTTTCCCAGAGAAAAGAAGGGATAGCTAAACCATTAGTTATAATAGCCAATAAAAAAGCTAAAAAAGGAGGGAGCTTTATTATTTCTAAAAGACTCCGGGCCGATAATCGTTTTGCTTGAGCATATACACAAAAAAGCACCCCTACGGTATAGGTGGAGAGAAAGTTTCCCATTTGGTCAAAAAATATAGCAGGTGGCAGGCCCTTCTCTCCTAAAAGAGCAGAAATAAAAGGATACCCCAAAAAAGCAGTGTTACCAAAAGCTGCTCCCATAGCTAAACTTACGCTGGTTTCATCTTTTAAATGTAAAAGCCGAGAAGACAGAAAATAAGAAGCGAGAAAAACTAAACTGATTAAAGCATAGGCCAGGGGAGGAATTTTCCATAGCTCTGAGGAAAGATGAGCAGGCTGCAAGGAGCGAAATATCAAACAGGGAAAGGTAAGATAGAGGACAAAACGATTCAAAAGAGGAGCAGTTTCGGGGGGGAAAATTTTTGCTCCTCGCAAAAACATCCCCAGAGCAATTAAAATGAACATTACCGCTAAAACTTGGTACAAATTTTATTCTCCTTTTACTGGATTGCGAAGTATTCCAATGTTTTCTATTTCTACTTCTACTGTATCTCCAGAGTGTAGCGGGCCTATTCCTTCAGGAGTCCCCGTAGCGATAACATCTCCGGGTAGTAAAGTCATAACTTCGGAGATAAAGGAAATAATCACCGGCACAGGGAAAAGAAGCTCTCGAGTGTTAGAATCTTGTTTTTTATTCCCATTGACGTAAGTGCGAATATTTAAATTTCCCGGATCTATTTCGGTTTCTATCCAAGGACCAAAAGGAGCAAAGGTGTCAAAAGATTTGGCTCTCGTCCACTGTCCATCTTTTTTCTGCAAATCTCGAGCGGTGACATCATTAAAGCAAGTGTAACCTAATATGTAATCTCCAACCTGGGAAACTTTTACCTTACGAGCTTTTTTCTTTATTACTACTGCCAGCTCTCCTTCGTAGTCTACCTGAGAAGACGAAGGAGGAAGAAGAATAAAATCTTCAGGGTTCAAAGTAGCAGTGGAAGGTTTGATAAAAATAATGGGATTTTCCGGGATTTTCTCTTCCAGTTCCTGAGCGTGATGGCGGTAATTTAGTCCCACTGCTACAATTTTAGAAGGTAGAGTAGGGGAAAGTAACTTAACTTTTTCTCGAGGAAAAACTCTTCCCTTCCCCTTTATATCTCCAAAAGGGTCGGAAATTTCTTCAATTATATCATCTTTTATCACTCCGAAAAGAGGAGTTTTTTCCTCAGGACAAAGGAACCGGGTTATTTGCATTGCTTGATCTCTCCTTCCAATATTGGGCTTCTTTAAGTCGAGAAATAGGGGGTAAATTGACCACTAAAAATTTCTTTATAAAGCTGAAAGCTTGAGGCAAATAGCTCCACCGTTCATAAAATTCAAGATAAGCTCGGATCAGGAGACGGTGTAGTTCCTGAGGATTTAAGAAATCCAATTGCAAGACAGGATGAGCTCCGTCGAATGCTTTCCAATTTTGGCTGATAATTCGCCCTTCTTTTTGGTACTTTTCGTATATTTCAGTACCGGGGAAAGGAGTGAGTATAGAAAATTGCACAATATCAGGGTTAATTTTTTTGGCAAATTCTACAGTTTTTTTGATGGTTTCTTTGGTTTCTCTGACATTACCTAAAATGAAAGAACCCCAGCTTTGAACTCCATGTTTCCGCAAGATTTCCACCGCTTTTTTGGACATATCAGCAGTCAAGTTTTTACCATAATCTTGTAAAATAGATTCTTCAGCACTTTCGAAGCCCAAATAGACCATCCGCAAACCAGCCTTAGCCATCTTTTTTATTAAAGATTCATGTTTTACAATAGTGTCAGCTCGAGAAAAACACTACCATTTTATTTTCATCTTCTCCTGTTCTATTTTGTCGCAGATGCCTTCTGCTCGAGCGGGAGAGAGAGTGAAATTGTCATCTACGAAAGCTACTGCTCGATACCCTAAATCAAAGTAAATATGGCGTAGCTCTTCTATTACATTTTCTGGAGAGCGAGCTCTCCACTTCTTACCTGAAAACTGAGACGAAGCACAAAAAGAACAGCCAAAAGGACAACCCCGGCTGGTTACCATATTAACTAAAGGCTCCCCTTCTACCTGGGTCATCCAGTATTTAGAAAGAGGTAAAAGGTCTCTCCGGGGAAAAGGAACTTCGTCCAGATTAAGGGGAGGAGGAGCAAGAGGAGTACGAATAATTTTTCCTTCTTCTCGGAAAGAAATCCCCAAAACCGAATGAGGAGATTGGTTATCCTCTAAGACTTTTACTAATTGGGGGAAAATATATTCTCCTTCTCCTCGCACTATGTAGTCTACGAACCCAGTATTTAATAGCTCCTCGTCGCAAAAAGTGGCATGATATCCACCTAATACGACCAGGCGTCCCTCTTTTTTCGCCAATTCAGCTATTTTCAATGCTTCAAAAGCTTTATTGGTTTCACAAGTTATTCCTACCAAATCGCAAGTTTTAAGATTTTTCTCTAATTCCTTTTTAGGTTCTACTTGAAGATCTACGATTTTTACTCGGTTATTTGCTTGTTCTAAAGTACTGGCCAAGTATGCTAACCCCAGAGGAGGTAATTTTAAACCAATCCAATTATAAATCCCGGGAGATGGAGGATTTACTAAAAGAATGTTCAACAATTTTCACCTCTTTGATTTTTAAGAAAAACTTTTTAATTTCTCGATAATAGCCTCTCCTACTTCTTGAGTCCCACAAGCAGTGGGGTCGTTGGGCGTAGGTTTTAAATCATAAGTTACTTTTCTGCCTTCTTTTATGACTTCTTTTATTGCTTTTTCTAAGTTTTCTGCTCGTTCTTTCTCTCCTATATATTTTAGCATCATCATTCCTGATAAAATCATCGCTAAGGGATTCACTTTATTCATTCCTTGATATTTAGGAGCGCTGCCGTGGGTAGGTTCAAACACTGCATATTCATCACCAATGTTGGCTCCGGGAGCTACGCCTAATCCTCCAATTAGTCCTGCTCCTAAGTCAGATATGATGTCTCCATAAAGATTGGGTAAAACCAAAACATCATAAAGCTCAGGCTTCTGCACTAATTGCATACTCATATTATCTACTATCCGGTCTTCAAATGCTATATCGGGATAATTTTTAGCTACCTCTCGAGCTACAGCTAAAAATAAACCATCAGAATATTTCATAATGTTGGCTTTGTGAACAGCGGTGACTTTCTTCCGTTTTTCAGAACGAGCATATTCAAAAGCGAATTTCACAATTCTTTCTGAACCAAAAACCGAAATAGGTTTGATGCTGATGCCTGAATCAGGGCGAATTTTACCTTTACCCCATTTTTCCACTGCCTCAATAAACTCCAGGGTTTCGGGCTTACCTTTTTCAAATTCTATACCGGCATATAAATCTTCGGTATTTTCTCTAATAACCACTAAATCGATATTCTGGTAAGGAGAACGCACTCCAGGGTAAGTTTTACAAGGGCGAACACAGGCATAGAGGTCTAACTCTTTTCGTAAAGCTACATTGACACTACGAAAGCCACTTCCGACCGGAGTAGTGATGGGTCCTTTGAGAGCTACTTTGTTTTTCTTTATCGATTCGATTACCGAGGGAGGAAGAGGAGTGCCATATTTGTCCATCACTTCTGCCCCTGCTTCCTGGACGTCCCACTCTATTTCTACTCCTGTAGCTTCAATCACTTTTTTGGTTACTGCAGTAATTTCTGGTCCAACACCGTCTCCGGGTATTAAAGTTATTTGATAGGGCATTTTTTCTCTTCCTTTCTCTAAAGTTTAGCTTATTTTATCACAAAATCCAAGAAAATAGATTATCTCGAGCTTTTAACCCGATATTGAGGAAGATGCTTTTACTTCCTCAACGCTGGGGTCTTTTCCCCCACTGCACTGGTGGAGCTTTGTCCTTCAGTAAGATTTTGTCTTTTATATTGTTATTTGCATTTTATCTTTTAATGGGGGTTATAAGGGGGTATTTTCCCCCTTATAGTGAGGAAGCTTTTTCTTCCTCGGTTGTTTTTTTGCTTTTTTATCTTTTGGGGGTTATGAGGAGGCGGAGCCTCCTCATCCGTCATCGCGAGGGTCGTGTTTTCGTTTCCCGTGGCGATCCCGAGTTTTTAACAAAATGTAACTGGCCTTTTTAGTTTTCAGTAAGGATTCAAAAAGCGAGATCGCCACGCTGGGATGTTTTTTCCCAGCGTTATAATTTTTAGTCTTTTCTATCTACTTTGCCTTTTTTCTTACGCCGTAGGCTATTCCTCCTTGCGATGACAGAAAGAGGGAAACACCGTAGGCTGCTTTTGCGGTTAACTATGGCTTTAATTTTTTGAAGAGTTAAAATATATAGTGGTGATTATAGTGGGAGAGGAGTTAAGGTTTTCTTTTTCTCTTTTAGTGGTAGCCGCAGTAGCTTTAGCGGTAGAAACTCTCACTATGAGGATATTTAGTTTTATTTTCGAATATCATTTTGTATCCTTGATTATTTCTTTAGCCCTTTTGGGTTACGGAGCAGCAGGAAGTCTGTACTCTTTTCTTCCCCGGTGGTTTAAGGAGCACGTTCCTTATACGCTTGCTTCCTTTCTTTTTCTCTTTGCTGGGGGATTAATTTTTTTGCCTTTAGATATTTACCAATTCTGGGTTAATTACTATAACTGGCTTTATTTTGTCATCCTCCTCTTTTTAACTTTTTTGCCTTTCTTTGCTCATGGAGTGTATCAATTGTATGCTTTTGAACTTTATCCTTCTCTTTTTCCTCGTTTTTATGCTGCCAATTTGGTGGGCTCCTCCTTAGGTATAGTGATAAGCTATCTTATTCTTCTTGGTTTAGGAGAGCTGAAGGCTCTTATTTTTCTGGCCTTTCTTTCTCTGGGGGGTGTGACCAAAGTTAAAAGACTTCCTCTTCTTTTGTTGGTAATTACAGGAGTTATTCTCTTTTTTTCTCCTCTGGAAATTTATCTTTCTCCTTATGCTCCTTCTCGGGCAATAAGGGAGGTGGAGGAAAATCAGCTCGTTGAGGTTTATCATAATCCAGCAGAGCTGTTAGAGGTATTTTATACTCCTTATTCCCGATTAGCATTGGGTTTGAGTTCTAATTTTCTTTTCCTCCCTCCTTCTTCTTGGACTTTAGTATATGATAAACACGAACCTTATCTTTTTCCCATTCATCCTGATTTTTCTCTCTTATCTCATACTTTATATTATTTGCCTGTGGAAATACTTTCCCCCCAAAAAATTCTGATTGCAGAAGGTAGACTTGGCTTAGAAGGATATTTAGCTTCCTTTCTAAAAGAAGGAAAATTAGATTGGATAACTTCTTCTTCTCTTTTTGCCTCTTTTTTACAAGATTACTCTATTTATTCAGAGCCGCAGATTATTTCCCCTCGCAAATTTTTGGCTCAAGGTGAAAGTTATGATTTAATTTTTCTGGAAGTTCCCGTCCCGCAGGCGGCAGTTTTCCCCGGTAGCTTCTCTTTCCAAGAAGATTTCTTGTTTACCACAGAAGGAATGCGAAGTATTCTTTCTTCTCTATCTTATGGAGGAGTAGCAGTGTTTTCCTTGTTTCTCCAGAATCCCCCTGCGGTACTTCCCAAGCTGATAAATATTGCTAAAGAGTCCTGGAAAGAGGGAAGCAAAATAGAACGGCATTTGGTGATAGTAAAGAATTTAGATTTTGCCTTGATGATGGTTAAGAAAACGCCCTGGGAAGAAAAAGAATTAAAAAGGATAAAGGAAAAAGTGGGAGAGGAGCACTTCGATTTTATATATTATCCAGGTATACAAGAGGAAGAAGCGGAGATAGTTTTTCAAACCCAAAAAAGATATTATCGAATAGTAGAGGATATACTTGCAAACAAAGAAGTAAACTCTCCTTTTGACCTCCGCCCTCCCCGGGATAATCGTCCTTATTTTGCTAATTTTTTTCGCTTGAGTCAACTACCAGAAGCCTGGATAAATCTGGGAAAAAGGTGGTTACCTTTTGGAGGAAGTGGTTTTTGGTTGGTAGTATTAGTTTTGGTTGCGGTAGTATTTTTAGCTTTCTTTTTAATTCTTTTCCCTTCTAGAGGCAAGAAGGAAAGTGCGCCTTCCCCAGTAAAAATCTTGAAAATAGGAGGAATGCTGACTGGAATAGGTTTTATGGCTATGGAAATTTCTCTGTTTCTAAAATTAGAAATGATAGTGGGTTTACCTTTTTATACTTTTTCTCTCCTTCTTTTAGTTCTTTTGATTTTTTCTGGATTGGGAAGTTGGCGAGTGAGAAGAGGGTTAAAGAGACGAGAAATCAAAAGGTTGTTGTGGTTACACCCCTTGGTTCTTTTTGCCTATTTCGGATTTTTGTTCCTTTTAGAAGATAGATTGCTCTCTTTACCGGTATGGGGAAGCTTATTGGTTACTTGTATACCTTTAGCTGGTGTGGCTTATCTCTGTGGATTACCT
>JARRCQ010000054.1 GCA_029982105.1 Candidatus Atribacteria bacterium
ACTCGAGCTCCAATTAAGTCCTCTTTAACTTTACGAACATCTAGAACTTTCTGCAGTTTAAACTGATATCCCTTCATTTATTTTTCTCCTTCAAAAAGCTGGGAAAGAAAAGCCTGTGTTTCTTCCCAGGAAAAACTTTCCCCTACCTCCTGGCGCAGAAATTTTTTCACTTTATCTATCATCGTTAAAGCGTAATCAATGCGAGGATTAGAACCCTGTTCATAAGCCCCAATGTTTACTAAATCTTCTGCTTCACTGTAAGTAGCCAAAATTTCCCTTAATTTCTGAGCCATTTGCTGTTGTTTTTCATCAGTAATATCAGGCATAAGACGGCTGATACTTTGTAAAACATCTATAGAAGGATAATGACCTTCAAAAGATAACTTACGAGAAAGAACAATATGCCCATCCAAAATAGATCTTACCGCATCAGCGATAGGTTCATTCATATCATCACCTTCTACCAACACCGTATAAAGAGCGGTAATACTTCCTCGCTGTGAATTTCCAGTTCTCTCCATCAAGCGAGGGAGCAAGGTAAACACCGAAGGAGTATAGCCTCTCGTAGTAGGTGGTTCCCCTACTGCAAGGCCTAATTCTCTTTGGGCCATAGCTAAGCGAGTAACTGAATCCATAAGAAAAAGAACATCTTTCCCTTTATCTCTAAAATATTCAGCAATAGCAGTAGCACAAAAAGCAGCTTTAATTCGCAAAAGAGGAGCTTTATCTGAGGTAGCTACTACAAGACAGCTTCGACGCAATCCTTCTTCTCCTAAGTCTTTTTCAATAAATTCTTTTACTTCTCTCCCTCTTTCTCCCACCAGAGCTATAACATTAACATCACTTTGGGCATAACGAGCAATCATGCCCAAAAGAGTACTTTTTCCCACTCCACTGCCGGCAAAAATCCCTACTCTTTGTCCCTTCCCGCAGGTTAAAACTCCATCGATAGCTTTAATTCCCAAAGGTAAAACTTCTTTAATGGGTCTTCTGTGTAAAGGAGGAGGTGGTTCACAATCTATAGGATACTCTGTTTCTCCTTCTATAGGCCCCTTGCCATCCATAGGACGCCCTAAAGCATCTAATACGCGTCCTAACAAGCTTTCCCCTACTTTGATTTTCATTTCTTTACCTAAAGCTATGACATCACTCCCTAATTCTATTCCATTTCTTTCTCCTAAAGGCATAAGTAGAGTTTTTTCTCCTCGGAAGCCCACTACTTCAGCTAATATTTCACTTTCTCTATCTCGAGAGCGTATCCGGCATAGTTCTCCTACTCGACAGGAAGGGCCTTGAGATTCCATTACTATTCCCACCGATTGCAAAATTTTCCCATTTAAACGCAAAGAGTCAATATTTTCCACTATTTCTTTTATTTCAGAAAAGTCAAGCATCGCTTCCCTCTTCCAACACCCGGAGTAGTTCTTCTCTAATGTTTTCTAATTGGGTATCCACTCGAGCATCTATGCTACCAAAGGTAGTTTCTACCAAGCATTCTCCCCGCTTTAGTCGATGATCTTCTTGAATCTCTAGATAGTCTATCCCATCTATCCTTCTCATCAATTCTTCTCTTATTTCTCGAACTAAGCCATATTCTTCTTGACTCACTCGCAAAATTACTCTTTCTCGATTGCTCAACTTTTTCAAAGCCCTCTCTATCATAAGTTCAACAAATGGCTCTCTCTCTGCTTCTCTCCCTATAATTTTCCGAGCGATAGCAAAGCTAAGTTCTAAAAGGGGCTCTTTCAATTTTTCTACCATTTCTTCTCGATAGTTATAAATCTCTCGAAGTTCCTGCTCCCACAGAGCCACTTTTTTTTGCCACTCCTTCTGTACTTCTTCTTTTCCTATCTTTATTCCCTCTTCCCAACCTTCTTTTTTAGCTTTATCTTCTATGTTTTTCTTTCCCTTTTCCGCTTCTTCCAATATCTGTTGAGCTTTTCTCTTCGCTTCTTCTATAATAAGGCTTATCTCTTCTTGAAATCTCTCTTCCTCATTTATATCTTTTTCTTCTTCTCTTGCTCCAGTCCTTATTTCATCATCTTTTTCCCCTACTAAAAATTGTTCAGGGAGAATTTCTACTTTCTTATAAAGTCTAAACAATGATTTCATCCTCCCCTCCACCACGAGAAATCACGATTTCCCCTGTTTCTTCCAAATGACGAATAATGTTAACGATTTTCTGTTGGGCCTCATTAACTACTCGAGCTCTTACTGGACCCATATAATCCATATCTTCTTTAATCATTTGGGCTGCTCTTTGAGAAACATTACGGAAAATCTTTTCCTGTAACTCCGGAGAGGCACCTTTCAAAGCCAGAGCTAAATCTTTCATATCTACCTGCCTCAATATCAATTGCACTTCCCGATCACCCAGAGTCAAAATATCCTCAAATACAAACATCTCTGATTTAATTTCTTCTGCCAGCTCTGGATCTCTTTCTTCCAGAGCTTCTAAAATACTTTTTTCCGTTCCCCTATCACTTCTATTTAAAATCTCTACTAATTTTTTCTTCCCTCCCACTCGGGTAAAATCCTGAGTGGCAAGGAAATTAGAAACTTTTCTTTCTAAAACCGCCTCAACTTCTTTCACTATTTCTGGAGAAGTTCGATCCATAAGGGCTACCCTCATAGCCACCTCTCCCCGTACGCTTTCGGGAAGATTTCCTAAAACTACTGCTGCCTGCTCTGGTTTCAAATAAGAAAGAATCAAAGCAATAGTTTGAGGATGTTCGTTTTGAATGAAATTTACCAACTGCAACGGGTCAGCTCGCCGTAAGGATTCAAAGGGAGTAATCTCCAAAGTGGCAGAAAGTCGGCTAATAATCTCTTGAGCTCGATGAGGGCCCACAGCTTTCTCCAGGAGCTGACGAGCATAATCTACACCTCCCTGAGAAATATACTGCTGAGCCAATGCCAGATGATAAAATTCACCAACTACCTCTCCCCGTAAGTCTGGAGGAACTTTTTCCAAGGTAGCTATTTCTAAAGTTATATCTTCTATTTCCTCATCGGTAAGCCTTTTTAGAAGCTGTGCAGCAGCATCCGGTTCCAGGCTCACCAAGAGAATGGCCGCTTTTTGTTTACCAGTAATTGATCTACGCTGAACCATAGCCATAAATTAATCCTCGTGTAACCAGCTTCTCAGTAATTTGACCGCATCTTCTGGATTAGTGTTAACTAATTTTTTGATATCCTCTTCCATCCTTCTTTGCACTTCCATTTTTACTTTTTCCTCCGGACTAAGCTCTATTGGTTTAATAGGTGGTAACTTTTCCTCTTCTTCGTATTCTTCTGGTTCTTCATAAAACTCTGCCATTACCTTTTCAGGAGTAGTAGCAGAAACCAATATTCTTCTTCCTAGAGAATACATCAAAAATATCAAAAGTCCGATTAATCCATATTTAGCTAAAAGTTCTACCCACCTCATTCTATTCTGGGAGGCCAAAGCCCTTCTTTCTTCTTCCTGCATCTCTCGATTAAAAGGCAGAGACTCCACAATCAACATATCTCCCCGTTCTTCGCTTAATCCTGCTGCCGCTTTAACTACTCCTTCCACTTTTTGCACTTGTTCTGGAGGAAGCTCGCTGTCTATTAAAACAGCTACTGAAAGGCGGTTAATTTTTCCTGGAGAAGACGCAAATCTTTCCATTATACGGTTAATTTCATAGTTTACTGTCGAATCTCGGCGGGTGTAGTTATTGTTTTGCCCTGTTGGCTCGCTTTCTTGGCCATAAACAGGAATATTAGAAGCTACGCCCGGAACCCCTCCTGGTGCTGTAACTCCTCCCTGATATTTTTCTTCTGTTTCTTTGGCACTTCTTGCTATTCCCTCTCCTCCTCTTATCGGTTCAAAGGTTTCTTTTTCTCCTTCTCGTTGCTCAAAATCAAGGTCCGCAGTTACTCGCACCACCGCCTGGTTATATCCCAAAGCACTCTCTAACATAGATTGAATTCTATTGGTAAGAGTAGCCTCTATTTCCTTTTTCATCTCTAATTGAGTAGCAGTAAGGCGAGACAAATTGGCCCAAGCAGAACCCTCTCCGGTCCCACTAGCTAAAACATTTCCTCGATCGTCAATAATGGCCACCCGATTAGGGTTTAAACCTTCTACACTATTAGCTATTAAGTTAGCAATAGCTTCTATTTGATTATCCTGAAGAGTAACCCCGGAACGGAGCTTTAAAACCACTGAAGCAGTGGGCACTTTTTCTTCTTCGGCAAAAAGCCGCTCCTCGGGAACTACAATGTGTACTCGTGCTCCCTCTACTTCCCGTAGTTCCATAATGGTTCTCTCTAATTCCCCTTGCAAAGCTCGCTGATAATTAACTTTTTGCAAAAAGCTGGTAAGACCAAAAGTGTTTTTATCAAAGAGTTCAAAACCCTCCCCTTGAGCAGGCAAACCTTCTTGAGCTAATTTCATTCGTGCCTCATAAACTTTATCTTGAGGAACTAAAATCCTGGTTCCGCCACTGGATATTTGATAAGGAATGTTTAACTCTCTTAATTTATCTACTACTCTACCCGCTTCTTCTACTGATAAATTTTGAAATAGAGGAACATAGTCTGGCTTCCCGGCATAGAGGAAAAGAGTAGCTATTCCTGCCACTAAAACAGTGGAAATCAGCAAAAATAACAACCTCTGTCCCTGGTTCATCTCCTCCCAGGCTTTTTTTGCTTGTCCGGTAAAGTCAGCTAAGGGATTCTTCATAGCTTGTTACACCTGCATACGCATTATTTCCTGGTAAGCCTCTACTACTTTATTTCTCACTTGTACTGTAAGTCCCAGAGCTAAATTAGCTTTTTGTAAAGCTATAAGAGCGCTATGGATGTCTTCCTCCCCTTGAGCCACTTTTTCTACCATTTGGTCTGCTTCAATCTGTAGGTTGTTAACCTTTTGCAAAGCCTGGTTTAAATAATCTCCAAATTTCCCCATCCCTGGAGAAGAGGATAAGGTATCTTTTTTTGAATTTTCTAAACCTAAAGAAAAAAGAGAGATTCCATTTTCTATTCTCATTTTTAACTCCTTACTACCGGCCAATATTCAAGGCACTGCTCATCATAGTTTTGGTAGCATTCAATGCCGTTACATTAGCCTCGTAAGCCCGAGTAGCAGCTAACATGTCTACCATCTCGTTTACCAAAATCACATTGGGATATTCTACCCATCCTTCGGCATTAGCATCAGGGTGTTCAGGTTGATAAATCAATCGCGAAGGGGTGGAGGAATCTTCTTGAATTCTATTCACCCTTACCCCTCCCTCTTTCCCTACTTCAAATACTACTATTTTCCTCCGGTATGGCCCTCCACCTGTGGTCCTGGTAGTATCAACATTAGCTACATTAGAGGATATAATATCCATCCGTAAGCGTTCAGCAGTAAGAGCCGAAGCGCTAACATCGAAATTACGAAATATCTTCATTTCATCGTACCTCCTTAATTACAGTTTCCAATAGACCAAATTTTTCCGAAATCATACGGGTCAAGGTCTGATAATAGATGCTATTCTCCAAAACCAAAGTCATTTCTTTCTCCACATCCACCCCTCCTCCATCCTGGCGTACCGCATACTCTTCCGCCCCTTTAGTAAGCGAAGTTTCTCCGTTATCAGGAAGAAGATGGCGGGGATGAGTTAACCACAAATTTTCTCTCTCTTCGCTTTTTCTCAAATAGGCTTCAAAGTTTACATCCTGGCGTTCATAATTGGGAGTTTCTACATTCGCTACATTATTTACCAATAAATTCTGCCGAACCAAAGATAAATCCAAACCTCTCTCTAAAAGTTGAAAAACAGGATCTTTAATAATCTCCATTTGTTCACCCCAAGTTGTATACTTTCAATTGTTGAGGATAAATTATTGTGCCAAAATAAGGAGTAAAATGCAGGAAAACTTAAAAACTATCTTTCTTTTAGCCTACGGCGCAAGTGAGAAGGTAAAACACCCATTTCTTCTCGATAAAGAGCGCAAGTTCGGCGAGCTATATGGAAACCTTCTCTGTCCAATCTTCTTGCTATCTCTTGGTCAGAAAGAGGATGACCAGGTGTTTCGTTATCCAAGATAATTTTTATCATTTCTTTAACCGGATACGAATTGTCAAAGAAGAGTTTAACACTCCTCACTACCCCATCAGGAAAACAAATCGATTTTTCTTTCAAAATCTGGCACACTGCGCTGACACTCACCCCCACACCATCAGCTACTTCCTTTTGAGTAAGAGGAACAAAGTAGTGAAAACCATGAAGCAAAAACTGACTTTCTCTTTCTACTATATAATCTAAAACTCGCAACAACAATTGATTGCGGTAATTAAGGCAGGACACCACTTCTCTCGCTTCTCTGAGCTTTTCCTGCCAGAAATCTTTCTCTCGCTCTAAAACTTCTTTTTTTCGCTTTCGGTAAAAAGAGAGCACTTCTTCGTTCACCGTCAATTGAAAATAAAGAGAAGGAGTAAGAATCACTTCAAAACTATTTTCTCCTACTTTTAAAATCTCAGCATCAGGGAAAAGAAAGGAGAAAGGAAGTTCCAATTCTTTTGCTTCTCTCCCTAAGGAGGCTTCAAAAAACTGGACAGGAGAAAAGAAAATTCTATCTTGATAGGGTTGTAAAAGTTTTTGGAACTTCTGAGGATGAGAAATAAATTCCCGGCGAGTTTTTTCTTTTTCCTCTTTTTTTATTATTTTTAACTGTATCATCTGCAAAAGCAGAAAATCATAAGTATCGTAAGCGGCAAAACCTAAAAAACCCTCTTTCCTTACTTTATCAATTATTTCTTCCAAATCATCTTCTTTTTTCCCCAATAAAAAAGCCAATTTTCCCTGGCTCTCCCGCAAAAACCCATCTTCATCTAAGTGAGCAATTAAAAAGTGGAGAATCATTTTTTCTTCCCGGTTGAGTTCTATGAAAGAAAAAATTTCTTCTTTCATCATTTCTTTCCAATTCTTTTTCTCTCCACCCTCTACGAACTCTTTTCCTGAGAACTCTTCATCTTCTTTCCCCTTTAGATATCTACCGCACTTAGGGCAAAAGGTAGTATAGCCGCTAAATTGTGTTCCACAACTATAGCAAAAACTCCCCTCTCTCACTTCTAAAAGGGGATTGTCCTCTACTAATTTTTGCAATTTTTGTTCTAGTTGAGGAAGAGGCAAAGCCATCATCTCCACTGCTTGAGCCATCTTAGGAATAAGTTGGGGCCGCTGCAGGAGACGAAGATCTGCCTTGAGCTCCATATTATTCTTCCCCTTCTTGAGGGAGAAACACCTTTATTCTCGTTCCTTCTCCCTCCCGAGAAGTTACTTCCATCCACCCTTTGTGAGCCCTAACAATGCTATAAGAAATCGAAAGACCTAATCCCGTCCCCTTCTCCTTAGTGGTAAAAAAGGGCTCAAACACACGAGGTAGTATCTTTTCTGGTATACCTTTTCCTTCATCAATAAATTCCACTTCTATGAATCTACCGTTTCCTGTTCCATTTTCAGGAAAAGAAAATTTTTCTAAAGGAGCAAGACGGGTATAAACTTGCAATGTCCCTCCTTTTTCTTTCATAGCCTCCAGAGCGTTTTTGGCCAAGTTCAAAAATACCTGCCTCATTCGGCTTTTGTCTACTCTTACAAAAGGTATGTCGTTACTAAAGTTTAACTCCAGCCTGATTTTATCATTCATCAGCACATCCAATACTGACAAACTTTCTCGCACCAAAAAATTAAGGTCTACGTTTTCTTTGCTAAGAACCATAGGTTTAGAAAAATCTACCAACTCCTGAATCAATCTTCCACAATATTCGGCTTCTTTTTCAATTTTTTCTAATCCTCGCCTGGTAATCTCACAAATCTCGCATTCATTGCTTTCTTTCACTTTTTGCAACAACATTTGAGTATAACCAGAAATAACCGTAAGAGGATTATTTATCTCATGAGCTACGCTGGCAATAAACCTGCTAATGCTGGATAGTTTTTCCATCTGTCGGATGTTTTCCCCCCATCGGGCTTTCTGGGTTACATCCTCTGCTAAACACATTATATTTATTTTATTTTCTTGTTTTCTCCATAGAAAAAAACGAAGATTTAATAAAAGTTCTTCTCCCCACCGGTCTTTTATTGGCCAATTGCGGATAAAAACTTTTTCTTCAAATTCCAGGCTCTTCCTGATCTCTTCCCAGGAAAAATCAAAACCTAAAATTTCCTCTACTCTCTTCTTTATAACCTCTCTTTTCTCCCAACTGGTTATTAGCTCCATTTCCTGGTTCCAGCACATTATCTTACCCTGTCGGGTAAAGATAACCACTCCCAAGGGAACTTGATTAAGAAAAGAAGAAAGAGGAGAAAGCTCCTTCATCATAGCCAGTCGTCTTCAATTTCCCAAAACTTTTTTAACTGCTTCAATAACCCGGTCAGGTTTAAAAGGCTTCACTATAAAATCTCGTGCCCCGGCTTGAATAGCATCTACCACCATAGCTTGCTGCCCCATAGCACTGCACATAATAATTTTAGCTTGAGGGTCCTTTTTTTTGATTTCTTTGACTGCAGCAATACCATCCATCTCAGGCATAGTGATATCCATAGTTACCAGATCCGGTTTAGTCTCCTCATATTTTAATAATGCTTCTTGGCCATTACTTGCTTCTGCTACCACCTCATAACCATTTTTAGTCAGAATATCTTTGAGCATCATTCTCATAAAAGCAGCATCATCAACTATCATTATTCTTCCTGGCATAATTTGCTAACCTCCTGCTCGGGAAAATTTCCATAATAAACTAGCTACATCTATAATTAGTGATATTCCTCCGTCACCAAGAATGGTGGCACCACCTAAGCCCCCTACATCTCCCATATAGGAGCCTAAAGATTTTATCACAATTTCTTGTTCTCCCAGCACTTCCTCTACTACTAATCCCGCGAGACCTGAAGAAGCACTGACCACTACCGTATATAAAATTTCCGGTATTTCGTCTTCATTTGCAAAATTATATTTCTGAGAATCTAAGAGAGCTCC
>JARRCQ010000055.1 GCA_029982105.1 Candidatus Atribacteria bacterium
GAAAGACAAAAACAAAAGACTTAAGTAAGAAAAAAAACCTACTGAGGGACGCTTTTCTCCCTCAGTAGGTTTCCCTATTGAAGATCTCGGGAATGACAGAGGGGGTGGATGATCTCGGGAATGACGAAAAAGGAGTTGTCATTTTGGGGCGAGGATTAGAGCGATTTTTCTAATTGATAGAAGGGGAATAAAAGGAGAGGGGTTTCGTTTATAGTTATGGTGTTAGATATTTGAATTTGCTTTTTGGTCTGCAGTTTTCTTCGTTTACTTCCTATTGCCTGGAGAGCCAAAACCACTGGAAAAGAAGGGGGGTGTTTAAAAAGTGCGATTCCTTAGGCGATATATAGGTATGGGTTTAGTTATTTTGATTACTTTCTTTCTGGGAATTTTAGCTGGAGATATTCCTCTTTCTTATTCTAAGGAAGATATGAAATCGATGGCTGAAAAAGTAGGCGTGACCGCTCAGGCTTTTTATACGACAGGAAGCGACCAGGTTTATTATCAAATTGGTCGAAACTTAAAAGCTCTGGATGAAATCATAAATATGGTAGAAAAAGCAAAGAGTCTTGATGAGGTTATAAACCCTGTGGTAGACAAATTAGAAGAAATTACCATTTCTTATGAGCACATCTCCAATCTTAGGCCTCAGATAGAAGAAGAGTTAAGGGGAAAGGTAGAGGAATTCCAGAATTTACTTAAAAAATCTAAGGACCAGATTAAAATTCTGGAAGATGAAAAATCAGGACTGGAAGAAGAGCTAAAAGAACTGTCTTTAGAACAGGATGAGGAAGTGAAAAAGGTAAAGAGAAGGAGTTTGAGTATGCAAGTAGAGTTTAAGACCAAAGAAATTCAGATTTGGCGAGAATTTGTTTCTTTGGAAGATAAAATTTATGAGACTATCAAAGATGCTGACCAAACTATTAAGAAATTTCTTTTAGTTCTATCTGAAAATGCTAAAGTTTATCGTGGTGCTTTAGAAGTGGTTAAGCTCCAGCGAGACATTAAAAGTTTAGCTAATTTTATGAGTTTGCAACAGCTCTCTGATGAGCTAATCTCTACCTGGCAAGACCTTCATTGCCTTATTGAGCTTCTAACCCAGGAAGTTAATAGACTTCCTGCTTTCCAGGAATAAAATGGGTTGGAGCGATGAAAAAAGGAGAAGACAGAAAAACATTCAGGAAAATAGGATGGTGGATAATTATCCTGGTGATGGTTATTCTTCTGCTATGGGGAGTAAGCAGCAAGTGGAAATGGTTTTCCCCTCCTCATACTTGGTCTGACATAGCTATGCTTATTCAGGAAGTAGAAGAAAAAACTCAAAAACTAAACCAAATTTTACAAGAAGCTCTTCAATCCGGAGAAGAAAAAGAAACTTCTTTAGGACCCTAATTATCCCTCCACCAAAGACTCTTCTTCCCTCTGGAGTGGTTCCTCGGAGCTTTCCTTTTCTTCCCATCTCTTTCTTACCGTAGCAGGAGTCCATTTGCCACAACGGCTACCCCACAAAGCTTTAATATCTTCTTCTTCTTTCAAGATTACTATCTCACAAGCATTGGGACAGTCTTCGCAATTAAAACTCCGACTTTCAAATTGGCGGCTTATTACTTCAAATCCAGAGAAAGATGTTTTTTCTGGAGCATATTCTAAAGCTAAGATGGCCGCTCCCCAGGCTCCCATTACTCCATGTTCAGGAGGAACGATAATTTTCTTTTTGCCCTGGAAAAAGTCTCGAAAAGCTTGGACAATTCCCTCATTGGCAGCTACTCCTCCCTGAAAAACAATGGGGTCTTCTATGGTTTTCCCGGTGGCTAAGTTGTTGATAAAATTTCGCACCAGAGCTTCACAAAGTCCCTTAACAATTTCTGGTTTACCAAAACCCAGTTGTTGTTTGTGAATCATATCTGATTCAGCAAAAACCGTGCATCTTCCGGCGATACGCACTGCTTGTTCTGCTCGGAGGGCTAATTTTCCAAATTCTTCGATAGGAACGTTGAGGCGTACTGCTTGATGCTCTAAAAAAGAGCCTGTTCCGGCTGCACAGACGGTATTCATAGCAAAATCTTCTACCACTCCATCTCGAATGATAATTAATTTACTGTCTTGCCCTCCAATTTCGAAGACGGTTCGTACCTCAGGTACTCGAGTAATAGCTGCTATGGCATGAGCAGTAATTTCGTTTTTTACTATGTCTGCCCCTACTACTATTCCCGCTAGATGTCGAGCACTACCGGTACTACCCACTCCTTTTATTTCTCCATCGTGGGGAAAGTGTTTTTCTATGTAACGCAAACCTTCTTTCAGTGCTTCAATAGGGTCACCACTCGTGCGTAGGTAACAACTGGCTAAAATATTTTTCCCTTCATCCATAAGCACAAACTTAGTGGTTACTGAACCCACGTCCACTCCTAAATAAAGGTCCATCTAACTAACCTCCAGCTTTCTTTTGTTCAATTTTTTCCTTCTTTCTAAAACGTCTACAAATGCTTCCACTCTGGTAACTAATCCTGCCTCTCCAGAGTGTTCGTCTATGGCTAAATGAAGGATAGGTAAATCATAATCTTTACTCACTGTAGTGAGTATACTTTTGGCTACTACTTCAGGCATGCAGGTAAAAGGATAAAGATGAATAACCCCATCAAAACCTTGCTGAGCATAGCGAATAGTGCTTCCCACAGTATCAATCCCTTCTCCTCCTACAAATCTCTTTAGGTAAGGTTTAGCTAACTTCCAGGCTTCTAATTTTTCCTGAGAGTGAGTAAAGGGTAAGGTGTGCAAAACATACTCTACTGTGGAAACAGAGTTGTGCACGTATGCACCTAAATCACCTAATATTTTTTCTACATTGAAATTTATTTTTGTTTCTTGAGCTATATAAATTTCTCCCACGATTCCCACTTTTATGAGGTCCTCTATTTCTTTCCGTTCTAAGCTGTTTAACTTCTTCCTAGTTGCTTCTTGGATAGCTTGCAAACTTTCTCCATTGTTTACCTGACGCAGCTGCTCCAGTGCTCCTTCTACTATTTCGTCCAATTGTTGTCGGTTTTTTACCTGAGCCCGCAAAGCTCTTCTTTCTGTTTCTAATTCTTCACTAAAGCGCAAAATTTTCCAGGCTAAGCTGGCTACCTTAATAACTCGGGAAGAAAGAACTCGTCCTCCGGCCATAGCTTGCAGGGCTCTTATAAAAGGGCGAATACCATAACGAGGATGGTCTAATAAAACAAAATTAACGTTATAACCCAGGTCTTCTAAAATTATACGCTGGATTTGCCCGTAATAACCGAAACGACAAGGTCCTACTCCTCCAGCCATAAAAATGGTATCAGCTCCTAACTCGATCCCTTCTATAAAGTTAGCTAAAGTAACTTTAAGGGGAAAACAAGCGTTTTGAGGAGCTAATTTTACCCCAATTTCAATAGTTTTTTGAGTAATAGGGGGAGGAGTGATAATTTCTACCCCCAAAGCAGGGTAGAGAACTCCTAAGGCTATATCAAGATGAAGCAAATGAGGAAACGTGGCTTTCAATGTTCTTATACCTCCACTCCATCATATCTACAAAAGCTTCTAAACGAGTAACTAAACCTGCTTCTCCGGTATGCTCGTCAATTTCTAAACGCAAATAAGGGAGAGACTCCTTTTCCCTTTTAAGAAGACGCTCAATTAATTCTCCTACTAAAGAATCTGGCCCGCATTCAAAAGAAACCAGGTGGATAAATCCTCTAACTTCTGCTTTTCTCTCTTTTAGATGGTATAAAGCACTACCGATGATTTCGTTAGAAATAGTCCAAAAACTGGGTTTGGGTATAGTAGAGAGATAATATCTTTTCTTTTCTTCTTCTACCATATCGGGAGTGATGACCGAATAATTGAGGTCGTTGACTTTTTTGGCAATATTCATATTTATATAGCTATCGCTTAAAAGATAAGTATGACCCAGAAGCACAATTTTCCTCTCTCGAAGAGGAAGGGGGTTTTTATGGTCAATCAAATCCTCTGGAAGTATGCCTTGTTTAAGATTAGTTTGATACTCTTTATAAGCTTTTTCTGCTAATTGCAGAGCTTTCATAATTTTGCTTTCTTTAGTGGTAAAATGTTTACCAATGTTCAAGAAACCTTTTTGCCAACCTCGCATACCTTCTTCCCGCATATTAATTTCGTCATCGATTATTCTTTCTCCTGGAATACTGAAAAGGTTACGAGCTAAGTCGGGAAGAGCCAATATTTTTGGACAGTTATATTCTTTTCTGTGGAAACTAACTACTCGAGGGATAAACAATAAGTCTACCCGGTCCTTAAGATAAAGAGCGTGTCCCAAAAACACTTTGGCCGGAAAACAAATTTCCTCTACCGCGTAAGTTAAGCCTTGCTGGATTATGTTTTTATTGGTGGGAGGAGAAGTTACTACCTCTGCTCCTAATTCTTCTAAAAAAGTTTTCCAGAGAGCATAAAAACGATAAAATAAAAGACCTCGCGGAATACCTACCTTCATTTTTTCACCTACTTTGAAAACATTCGGATTTTATTATACAACTTAAACCCAGAAAAACAAAAAAATTCCCTTTAAATCCCCCGGAAAAAATACTTTATCTTAACTTATATATTTCACCATTCTAATCCATATCCCCTTTTGCTCTTTTTTCTGAAATCCGTTGTGTAGATAGAACTCCTGGGCTTTATAGTTTTTTTCTCCTACCCATAGTTCTATCTTCTTCCTTCCTCGAAAAAGAGCAATTTGAGTTGCTTCTTCTATCAATTTTTTTCCTATTCCTTTTCCTTGAAATTGAGGGTCTACCACAATCTCATGAATTTCCGCCACTCGCTCTTTTCCTGACATCCAATTGGTATGTATTCCTAAAAATCCTATTGGCTTATCTCCTTCCAAAACCACTAAAAAATTATCCGGGTCTCCATTCCGTAACCAATGAAGATAAGCTGCTATTTTCCAGCGATTATTGTCTCCATACTCAGGGAGATCTTCATAGGCCCGTTGGTAAACAGAAACAAGTTCAGGGATTAATTCTTTAAATCGATGATAACTTAGATTTTTCTCAATCTTCACTTTTATCAATTGACTACCTTTCTTCCTGGAATTAAGAATAAATTTTCTTTGTCTGGTAATTATATTTTATAGTTGACCGCAAGATACAACCTACGGTGCCCTCTCTCCCGCCATCGCGAGGGTCGTATAAACAGCCTACGGCGTAAGAAAAAAGAACAATAAGGGGGTTTACCCCCCCTTATCAACCCCCAAAGAAAAAAACGTAAAAACAACAAAAAACAGTGAGGCAGGAAAACCTTCCTCACTATAAGGGGAAAAATACCCCCTTATAACCCCCAAAAAGCAAAGAAACAAGAGCAAAAGACCGTTGGAGAGGATAAACCGGACAAAATCTCTTATAATTCTTGAAGTAGAAGACTTTTCAATGAAACAGAAGAGCGTTGCCCTGATTTTTGTGGCTAACTATACGAGGAGTCAATCCAGAGTAGGAAAGACTTTTCAGGGATTGATAAATAGGTATCGGAATAAATAACAAACCGACTGCTCTATCTACAGGAGAGCCATATTTAGCTCTGAGCGAAACGACCATCGTCACGAACGCCAGGGAAATCAGAAAGTTTGTCTTATAACCACCCTCGTTTTTCCACCACTGGAGAATCAAAATCAGATAAGTAGGGCTTGATATCTAAAAGAGGAGTTCCATCTAGAATATCTAATTCCTGGATAAAAAGGAGATTATTCTTTACCTTTAGCAACTTTACTACCGAGAAACCGATAGGATTAGGTCGGGAAGGAGCTCGGGTGGCAAATACTCTCCTCGGTTCCTGGTCTAAAAAAGGTTTAACTTTAAGGCTACCAGGCTTTGCCAGATGAAAGTGATAAATAAGAATGAGGTGAGAAAACCCCTCCAGGTCCTGCAAACCTTCTACGTATTGATCAAATACCTCCGCTGTTCCTGATATTCCGCGAGCAGCCCGGGGTTGAATAGGAGTTCCCTCTGGTTTTAGATAAGGAGAATGAATAATTCCGATTGGTTGATAACAAATTTGCATCATTTTTTCCCCATCTCAATTTTATCTCCAGATAATTATACTCCTAAAAAGGAGGACTCTACTGGACTTTTTACCACCACACTTCTTTTTAGATATTTTTCCACACACTTTATTATAGAGCCTCGGACATCTTGACAGACTTGGTAGCTTGTGATACTCTGCAGCTAGTTTTGTGGAAGTAAAGCACAAGGTTAGTGCTTAATGAAAAGGAAAGATATTGTTTTAAGTGCTTTTTTTCTGTTAGATTTCCCTTCTATGATTGGAAGAGCTGGATAAAGGCGTCCTTTTGGTAGCATAGCTGCTAAAGAGACGCCTTTTTTTTGGAACACAGGTGTTCTAAAGGAAAGATATAAGGGACATTCTGTCCTTGCAGAGTTAATTAAAAAGTAGATATTTATCTGAGTAAAGGCGCTCAATTTGATGCCATGATGGCAGGCAAACAAAATTGAGCGCCTTTTTATTTTCTACTCGATAAGAGAGGAGGTGAAACTCAAGATGAAAAATACTAGAACATAATCTGTCAGCGGCCAAGAAAGATGAGACTCTTTCTTTTGGAAATCTGTAAGTGTCAGATGATGATAATCAAGATGATAAATCTTGCAGAGTATTTGTATTGGTATTCAGCTTTTAGCCTTGGGAAAGGAGAAAGAAAATGCTCGTGAGAATGTTAAATTTAGTACCCAAGATTTTAATTTTAGCCACCTTAATGGTTATGTTCTCACCTTTTTTTGCCTTTGCTGATGAGTCAACAGCAGCAACTAATGCGGTAGCAATTGACACAATCTGGACGCTTATATCAGCCTTTTTAGTTTTCTTTATGCAAGCAGGGTTTGCCATGTTAGAAACGGGATTTACCAGAGCAAAAAATGCCGTTAATGTTTTGATGAAAAATCTTATGGACTTTAGTGTTGGCTCAATTGCTTTCTGGATGGTTGGTTTTGGAATAATGTTTGGCACAGATAAATTAGGACTTTTTGGCACAAGTGGATTTTTCTTAAGTAGCGCGAATCCTTCAACTAGTGAGGGATTATGGCAATTTGCCTACTGGATGTTTCAGGTAGTGTTTGCTGCTACTTCAGTAACTATCGTTTCAGGAGCACTGGCTGAAAGAGTAAAGTTCCATGCCTATTTGGTTTACTCGTTTGTTATATGCGCTTTAATCTATCCTGTAGTGGGCCACTGGATTTGGGGAGGCGGCTGGCTGGGGAATAGGGGTATTATAGATTTTGCCGGTTCAACCATTGTTCATTCAGTTGGTGGCTGGGCAGCCTTGGCTGGTGCAATTCTTATCGGACCAAGATTGGGTAAATATAATAATGATGGAACTTCCAATGCTATTCCCGGTCACAATATTCCATTAGCTACCCTGGGAACATTCATTCTTTGGTTTGGCTGGTTTGGCTTTAATCCCGGAAGTACTCTGGCCGGCACAAATTTGAGTATCGCTACCATTGCAGTAACTACTAATTTGGCTGCTGCTGCAGGATTTATCACTGCTATGTTTACCGCCTGGGTAAGATTCGGAAAACCCGATACCAGCATGGCTCTAAACGGCGTGCTAGCAGGATTAGTAAGCATTACTGCTCCTTGCGCCTCTGTTTCACCATTTTCTGCTATCATTATTGGTGCGGTTGCTGGGATTTTAGTTGTCTTGAGCATTGAATTTATTGACAAGGTGCTCCACATAGATGATCCCGTAGGCGCAATATCGGTTCATGGAGTTTGTGGAACTTGGGGAACACTTTCAGTAGGTCTTTTTGCCCAAGCTGTTTATGGTGAAGCAAGTGGTATAGGTGCAATAAATGGACTTTTTTTCGGAGGAGGATTATCACAGCTACTTACCCAATTAATAGGTGTATTTTCCGTATTTGCTTGGGTGTTTGGTTCGGCACTCGTTCTTTTCTACATTGTTAAAAAGACTATAGGCTTAAGAGCTTCCGATGAAGAACAGTTAAAAGGGTTAGATATCAGCGAGCATGGCATGGAGTCTTATGCTGGTTTTCAGATATTTACTACTGAGTAGAATGAACAGGGGGTAACCAGGGTGAAATTAATTATTGCTATGATACAGCCATACAAGCTCCCAGATGTTAAGAAGGCACTTTATGACGCCAATATCTTTAAGATGACTGTTACCAACGCTTTGGGTTGTGGCCAACAAAAAGGTTACACTGAAACTTATAGAGGAATTATCCATGAAGTAAACCTTCTTAAGAAGGTAAGAGTAGAAATTGCGGTTAATGATGACTTTGTAGATCCTACGGTGGAAGCTATCATTAAGGGAGCTAGAACGGGACGAATTGGCGATGGCAAAATATTTGTATTGGATTTGCCAGAATGTATAAGAATCAGAACGGGTGAGCGAGGCGAAAAAGCAATTGGTTAAGATAAACCTTAAGAAGTATGTTTTTTTACCTTTATCGGGAACACCACTAATACTCTGTGAAAGACCTCTACAGGAGAGTTGATCACAGAATAACTACGCGAGAGCCAAATTTCTATTGACAGGTTACATGGTTTGTAATAAAATGAGCGCACACCAATGAGGGTGCAATAGAACGAAGGCGTTCCTTTACCGGGAACGCCTTTTTTTATCGAGTTTAAATTTTAACCTAAAGAAGGGTAAATATAGAACAGAGGCGTTCTGTCCCGATGTCGGGGTAGAGCGCCTTTTTTTATTACTTTAAATCAGGGAGGTTTTCTTAAGATGGCTTGCCAATTAAAAAGTAAAGAAGAAGTAATTAATTTCTGTCAGGAAAATCGGGTGAAGTTTATTCGGTTATGGTTTACTGATGTTTTAGGAAGTTTAAAAAGTTTTGCCATTCCTATTGAAGAGTTAGAAAATGCTCTTCAGGAAGGAATGGGCTTTGATGGTTCTTCTATCAA
>JARRCQ010000056.1 GCA_029982105.1 Candidatus Atribacteria bacterium
AAATTGTTTTCTTCCAGAAAAGTAGCAATTGGTGGAGCAATTGTGCTCCACCAATTGGGTGAGCCTATGAAAATTGTATCGTATGCTTCAATGTGCTCGATTCTGCTTTTTAGCGGAGGTCGGAAACCGGCCTGGATTTCTTTTTTGGCCTGTTCCACAGTTGCATTATATGAAGCAGGATAAGGAACCTCGGGCTGGATTTCATGTACAGTCCCACCCACTTTTTGATGAATCAGTTGGGCAAGTTTTCGGGTATTTCCTGAGCGGGAGTAATAGGCGATGAGGATATTTCCTTTCATATAAAATCTTCCTTTCTGAATTTATTTTCCAGTCAGTTTTTCTGCTTCTTCTGTAAGCGTTTATCCGGCAATTTTAATCTTTGAGAGTGCTTCGTTGATTTCGGAGTAGATAAATCAATCCATTTTTTTCAAAAAACGGAAATAGCTTTGGCCACATTCTTGTATAACTGCTTATTGAGAAACCAATGCCTATTTTTAATTATAAACTACCTTCTCAAATTTCCAAGTTCATAAGTTCATCTTTGTAGCTTGTATATTCTACAGTTTGAAATTAACTCCAGGTTAATAGAGAAACTTAGAGTATTCTTGACCCAGAAGTAGCCATAAGTGGTAGGATACCTAAAGAGGTCAATATTGCGTAATCTCAGGATGGATATAGAATATATAAACAGTTTTATTCAGGATTACGAAGAAGTTTGATGAAATCATTAGACATTTTTCTAAGATGTAACCCCACCAGCTTTTTACCTGTTGTTGGTGGGTGGGCATAAATTGCCAATTAGAAAGGAAGAATAAAATGGCACAAATGGTAATAGGAAAAACTGGATTAACTGTAGAGCAGAATGGCTTTGGAGCACTTCCTATTCAAAGAGTGTCCAAACAAGAGGCGGTGTGTCTTCTGCGTAAAGCCTACGACGGCGGCATAAATTTTTACGATACTGCTCGTAGCTATTCAGATAGTGAAGAGAAACTTGGTGAAGCGTTCTCCGATGTATGGGATAAAATTGTAATTGCTACCAAAATTCCAGCTGTTGATGTTCCTAGATTCTGGGATGACTTACACACCAGCCTGCGCATGCTGAGGAGAGATCACATAGACATTTTCCAGTTCCATAATCCTCCTTTCTGCCCTCGGCCTGGTGACGATAAGGGACTGTATGAGGCAATGTTAGAGGCAAAACAAGAGGGAAAAATCCGCTTTATTGGTATGACCAACCATCGCCTGGATGTAGCGTGGGAAGTAATTAACTCAGGGCTGTATGATACCCTCCAGTTTCCACTCAATTATCTGAGCACAGATAAAGAGCTGGAGCTGGTTCAAGCCTGCAAGGAAAAAGGAATAGGGTTTATTGCTATGAAGGCACTCTCGGGAGGGCTTATCACTGATTCTGCAGCTGCCTGTGCATGGTTGTCCTGCTTTGGGCATGTCGTACCTATCTGGGGTATCCAGCGGGAGAAGGAGTTGGATGAATTTCTCTCTTATATTTCCATCCCTCCCGCTCTGAGTGATGAGATGATGGATAGGATTGAGACAGATCGCCAAGAATTGCAGGGTAATTTCTGCCGGGGCTGTGGATATTGTATGCCTTGCCCTCAGGGGATTGCTATTAATACGTGTGCCAGAGCATCGTTGCTCCTCAGGCGGGCGCCTTCTGAAATAATTTTATCTGAAGATGGTCAGCAAATGATGAAAAAAATTGAGGATTGTATAGAATGTGGTCAATGTTCTGAAAAATGTCCTTATGGTCTGGATGTTCCTGAATTACTTAAAAAGAATTATGAGGATGTTAAAGAAGTGCTGGCAGGAAAGCCTATTTAAGTGATAAAGGACTCATTTTAGCTCTTTGAGGGTTTCTAGAGCTCTGGCCAGAGATAGTTAACTGTAGAATTCGTGGTAATTTTCTCCTACTTCGGGCTCTGCTATTTTTTATGCTAGGGTATTATTGCAGACAATTACCGGGGGTAATTTGCAATTTGTATATTTCTTCCCGGGGTAATCTTTCTTCTCCCCCGTCATGCCTGAAATCTTTTATCAGACATCCATGTTTTTAAATACTGTGGATTCCTGATAGAGGCATTCAGGAATGTTCCCATTTAGTTTCAGGGAGAGAGAAGGTGGAGAATTACATTCCCGACGGTCTCAAGGACCAATGACGAGGGAGCGTTCTTCATCCACCTTCTTTTTCTCTTGTTAAGATAACTCATTTATAAATTATTTAATACCCTATTAATATACAATGACAGGAAAGGGGAGTCCCTTGTAAAGAATGAGAGAAGAGGCTTCCTCTATGAGAGCCGAAAAGAGGAAATCCTTCCGGGGAAAGGGGGAAAGAAAAAAGGAATCCTTTCTGCGGGAGAAGGCTCACGACGCCCCGGGGGGAATATGCGCAGTGTGAGAGGGATGTTACAGCTAATTTTACTATTGACATTATTATAATATTGGTGTACTGTCAAATTAGTACACTAATACAATATGTCGCAGAGATTTTTAAAGTGGGGGTGATATATATTGTGACGGCACGTTCTGTGTTTGATGAAAGTACACCGATATATATTCAGATAATGGATATGATCAAGCAACGCATATGCGCCGGGCAATTGAGTATGGGCGATAAACTTCCCTCGGTGAGAGATATGGCTATAGAATTGAGAGTTAATCCTAATACCGTACAGCGCGCATATCAGGAGCTGGAGAGAGAGGAGATGGTCTTTACGCAAAGGGGAATGGGAACTTTTGTCACTAAGGACAAGGATAAAATCGATGCTGTCAGGCAGGAGCTGGCATCTCATCTGGCACAGCAATTTGTAGACGGTATGTTTGGTTTAGGTTTTGCAAAGGAACAGATTAAATACTACGTGGAGACATATCTGGAAAATGGCCATACCACAGAGCCAGATGGGAAAGAAAGGAGATAATACATGGATAGCATATTGGAATTAGAAGGTCTTAAGAAACGCTATGGTTCTATATGGGCATTAGATGGTATAGATTTAAAGGTGGGTGAAGGGGAAGTTCTGGGGTTGCTCGGGCCTAATGGTAGCGGCAAAACTACCATGTTAAAGCTAATTGCCGGTCTGGCTCGCCCTACCGATGGCAGAATACTCATAAATGGCCAAAAACCGGGACCAGTATCCAAAGCTCATACGGCAATACTACCGGACGTCGACCATATATACAGATGGATGACCGTGCGACAGGCTATAGATTATGTGTCGAGTTTTTATGAAGATTTCGACCATGATAAAGCCAGAAGACTTATAGAGTTGATGAATATAGAAACAGATATGAAGGTAGGGCATCTGTCCCGGGGTATGAGTGAGCGGTTCAAGCTTGTATTAACTATGTCCAGAAATGCTGAACTCATCCTTTTAGACGAGCCTTTAGGAGGAATAGACCCGACATCTCGAGACAAAATAGTATATGCCATAGCTACCGAATATCGCTGGGAACACAGCGCTATGATAATAGCCACGCACTTAGTGAGAGATATAGAATCGCTATTTGACAAAGTGATTTTTCTAAAAAGTGGTCAGATAGCGTTGTACGGGAGTGCTGATGAATTGCGGGAAAAATACAATGAGTCTGTGGAGGATATATTCAAGGAGGTATTTGCCTGATGAACTTTATAAAATTGTATAAAAAGGAGTTTATAAAAGATTGTAAATCCTTTGCTGTTACTCTCATAATAATGACAGCAATGATGCTGTTTCTTTACTCGCGTATAGGATACTGGACCCCGGGTATACCCACGTTTATATTAGCAGTGACTATATTTGGATTCAGTATAGCGGCTTTCATTAGTGGCTTTGATTATATGGGAGATGAATGGGAGCACAATAACCACTATCTTATGCTTTCGCTGCCAGTGAGAGGACGCGATATACTGGGTGCTAAACTGGCCTGGTTTATTACCGAGTTTGGCACGTATATACTGCTTCTGGGCGCCTATACAATCGTCGTATTGCTTGGAGAGGCAAGAGAAATAGATATGATAAATAATGCACTCTATAGTGCTATAACGGTAGCAGCATGGAGGACGTATGGAATTATGGTGTTGCCTGTGCTTTACGTACTTGCAACTACCGGGGTGTTAGCTTTATCATCGTATACTGTAGGCTCTACAGTTAAGAGATTTAAGTTCTGGGTGGGAGCTGTTTCGTTTATAGGGTCTGCAGGAGTATTTTTCTATCTTTCCAACAAGGTAATGGAGATATCATCTGCGTGGATGCACGTAGAAATGTCATTAGGTAACATTCTGGCATGGCAACAGATAGAGAGTGCTTTAAATAGCGCTAATGTGGCAAACATTAATTTAGCGTCATTTGTAAACAACGTTGTGATAGGAATTGATATGTTAGCACTATTGATATGGACAGCTGGTTTTGTAGGTCTATTTTTTATAGCTTCTTGGTTACTTGAAAACGTTGTGGAGGTATAAAGAGATGAATAATATGAAAAAGGTATTTGTAATAGTACTATCACTGACATTTGGTGGGCTTTTCTTGTCGGGTTGTGTGTATGTACGAAATTTGAGCGGATGGTCTGGTATTATGGAGGAGGGTTTTAAATTCAATATTGGTACGCCGGCATATGAGGAGAAAGGCTATGAGGTGTTCGATGTTGATGAAGAGGGAGATGGAGTATTGAGCATCGATGCTGATAGTATTAAGCTAAATATAGAAGGTGCTCAGGTTTCCGAGATTCAAGTGGATTACGCGAAGCAGGTCTTTGGTAAAAATATCACCCAAGATGAGGCACAGAGGGTAATGGATGAGATGTCCATCAATTTTGAAGAGCAGGATAACGGGGTGTACATTAAAGCCAGCACGGACAAGAAATCAAATATGGGTGTAAATATTCCCAAATGCCTTATAGCATTAGATATAAAGGTACCAGTTGATATGGAGATAGTGATTGATGGTAATAACGGAACAATAAAGATACAGAATATGGCTGGTGATATCAATATAGATGTTAATAACGCTACTATAGAATTAATCGATGTCAGCGGCAACATTAAAATAAATAACGATAACGGTGCTATAAGATTGGTCTCTCCTAATGTAGGAAATTTGTCGCTCGAGTCGGTTAATGGTTTGGTGAGTGTTTCACTTAACAAATTGGCCGGAAATGTTTATGATGTAAGAACCAACAACGGTATGGTGAATATAACATTACCTCAGGACGTTGCAGCTGACCTGGAAGTTACTGTGGAAAATGGAAGAGTACGCTTGGATTTTCCTTTAGACCAGAAAGGTCGCACTTATACCGGCTCTCTGAGTGGTGGTGGTCCGAAAATGAAAGTCGATATTGGTAATGGTATGGTTAATATAGAGAAAAAATAAGCGGAATAATGAAAGTTTTTGTTCGGGAGATAAAATTAATGATAGAAGTCGAAGAGCTCGTAAAACATTACGGTGATATAAAGGCTGTAGACGGTGTGTCATTTGAAGTTAAGGAGGGCAAATGCGTGAGCTTTTAGGCCCCAATGGTACTGATATGATGTGTGGGTTTTGAGGCTCGATAATAGAGATATAAGGTTTGAAGATGAGAGTAAAATAGGGATTGAAAAAGACCGGATAAAGAAAGGGAGTGATAAGGATGAGAACATTAATCATTTGTAAGTCGATACACCATGGTAATACTCAAAAAATTGCTGAAGTGATTGCTAATGTCCTGGAAGCAAAATTGGTAGAGCCGGAAGAGCTGGACATAAGTATGATTACAGAATATGATTTAGTTGGTTTTGGCTCGGGCATTTACTACGGGAAGCATCATAAAGATTTATTGAGAGTTGCTGATAGCTTGCCTTCCGTAAGAAACAAAAAAGCCTTTATTTTTTCGACCAGTGGCACAGGAGAGAAGAATGTTGGTAGAAACCATAGGTTAATAAAGGAAAAATTAATGGCTAAAGGTTTTACCATCGTTGGAGAATTTTCTTGCCGGGGACTTGATAGTTTTGGGCTGTTGAAGCTAATTGGTGGGATCAATAAAGGTAAACCTGATGAAAACGACCTTAAAAGAGCAGAAGATTTTGCTAGACGCTTGAAAGATTCTTAAAAACATTTTCTGGTAGTGCTTAAGCGGTCATTGCAATCACTGAGGGAGAAAAATCCTTCCTCAGTGATTTTTATTACCTACTTTTTGTTTGTTGCTTTCCCGGGGGATTATAAAGAGGGTCTTTTCTTCTCCTTATGCTGAAAAAGGCGCTTTTTCTTTTTTTTGGGGTTATGAGAGGGTTTACCCCTTCATTGTCTATGGTGATTCCGAGCTTTCAACCTAATGTAGCTTGCTTTTTAGTATTTCTTGAGGCTCGGAAGGCGAGATTGCATCATAGTTTCCTCATCGCAAAAACAGGAAAGAGGGTTCTTCACAAAGATCAGAAAAAAGGAAGCTCCTCTTATTACCTCCTGAATTTTTATCCAGCTTCCTACCGCCTCTAAATTTTACCCCAGCTCCTTTAATTCGTCGAAAACACAGGACATTTTCCATTGTGCGTAGTTGCCAGCAGCGGAGCGCTCTCGGAGATCATAAGGGGCGTTGTCCCATTATAATCTCTTTCTATTCGGTGTGTTACTTACTTTTCTAAGATATTACTTACAGTTGATAGCACCCCAAAGGGTCGTTGCGAGCCCGGACAGGCTGCGGCGCAAGATAAAAAGGCAAAAGAGATGAAAAAGACTAAAACTACGGAGGAAGCAAAAGCCTTCCTCTGGGCGTGGCAATCTCGTTTTTCTCCTCTAAAGACTTCCCCACTCCATTATTTCCGAAACTTTGTGAGACATTACAAATCGTCCTTACTTGTGACTAGGAAAAGGATAAAATAATCTATCTTAAAAATATCTTAGTTTTGGAATTGGGATTTGTTTTTAAACTTTGACTCTAATACTATTAAAATTGGATGACGAGGTTTTTTCTCCTTCTTTTGAAATATTTTCTCCTTGAAATTACTACAAGTTTGCGCTATCCTTTGGCCGTCTACGCTTAGTTGTGTAGCAGGTTATGTTAAAATACAGAGAGTAAGCGCTGGTTTCTGAAGCGCTCGTCGGTATAAAACCTTGAGTAGCGAAAAACTCTCCGAGCCCCCTGCTGGGAGATAAAATACGATTGGGAAATATTGCTAACCAGGGTGAGATTGATCCTAGAAAATCGGGAGGGAAAGTACTTGGAGGAGAATATTACACTGGTAGAGATAGGAGAAACTTTGGTATTTTAAGGTTTGAAGAAGATGATTATGATAGTGCTAACAAAGTATAGAAAGTTTTATAAAATGGGGTAAAAATGACGGAGATAAAAGATATTGTCAAAACTTACAAATCTGCAGAGAGGGATAAAATTTTTCCTTTCTCAGTGGCACAGGAAGGATGTTTTTGAGAAGCTGGTTAAGCTTTTCCTTATAGTTGTAAGTTATATTAATTTAGATCGTGAAAATTTCCTGAAAAAGGGATGGCTTACAGGAAGAGGATGCTTTAACTTGTAAAATCAATTTCGTGGGCAAAAAAATTAAAACAAGGGAGGTGTGTGTGAGGTGAGAAAGCTTTTATATACAATACTACTTTTGGTGTTGGTGCTGATTACTGGTATGGTATCAGCACAAACCCCGGCGGAGGGAATAAGTGTTGCTCTGGTCGTTACTCCTCCAGGGAAGAGCGATCTGGGCTGGAACTTTGTGCACTGGTTAGGATGTGAGCGCGCCAAAGACTCAGGCCTGGTACGGGAATACGCAGAAGTTGTGAGTACTGAAGCAGCTATTCTCTCTGACTTAAATTTACTTGCTCAGTCCAAAAAATATGATTTGATTATAGTTTGTGGTTGGGAATTTCTTGATGCTCTACAAGTTGTGGCTAATAGCTTTCCAGACCAGAACTTCATTATGACAGACGTAGTGGCGGAGTTTAATGAAGGTGAACCTGGAAAATTTAATACTCTTTCTATTCTCTTTCAGCAAGAGCAGCCCAGTGCTCTTGTAGGAGCCTTAGCTGCATTATTGGCGGTACACTATGACTACCCCCACGTTGGTATAGTTATGGGTGTCGAAGGACCTGTTCTTTATGAATTTGAGATGGGATATAAATGGGGCGTTAACTGGGCTGTTAACTGGGTGGAAGAAAACTACCCTGATTTAGCAGCGCAGAGCAAATTTGTAAACACTCCCAAAAAGGAAAGGGTTCTCTGGACTTACACAGGCACTTGGTCTGACCCTGCAAAAGGACGTGAAGCTACGGAGATCCAGATTAGACAGGGAGCAGTGGCTGTCTATGCCGTAGCAGGATCGACAGGGCTGGGGGTTCTATCCTATATTGATGATCATCATAAAGAACAAAATATACCGGTTACCGTTCCTCCCTTTGCCATAGGGGTTGATATTGCTCAAGATTGGATGAATCCCTATATTATTGCCAGCGCGATGAAAAGAGCCGATGTGGCAGTGGTGGAAGCGGTGAAACTTGTTCAAGCTGGTACATTTAGGGAGAGAGTAACTGAAGATAATATTCTGTGGATGAACTTTACCAATCAAGGAACCTGGATGAGTGATGAGCAAACCCTGGATGAGTTTATGCAATATATGGTACGCTTAGGTTCTTTAAAGGAAGAGGAACGAACAAAGATTATGGAACAGTGGAAAGAGTTGAGGGCAGCTCAACCTTCCTGGGTCTGGGAAGCCATTGATGAGCTCCGAGAGGCAATAATCAATGGCACAGTTGATATCCCCCGGCCGTTTGGCGACCCCGAGAAATGGCGTATAGAAGAGCTAAGAGCTGAATATGGATGATTTGATTTGCAGGGAGTCGAGCGCTCGACTCCCTGCAAATATTG
>JARRCQ010000057.1 GCA_029982105.1 Candidatus Atribacteria bacterium
AACTTCTGATTTTCCATTTCTACTTCAGCAAAGTTTAGAGAATTTAAGGCTTCTCGGATTTCTTCGGGAGAAGCTTTCTCTTGAGCTTCCTTTAACTTAAATTCCAGAGTCCTCTCCAGAAGGAAAGCTAAGAAATAGGAATGACGAAGAAGTGAGAGTTGTGCAGAGGAATCTCTCATAATTCTACCACTATCCTAGAATAGCCACGTTGTTTTTGGTATGATAAGTTGAAAGATGAGCACTTTAGAGGTAGAATATTTTAGGAGGTGATAACCTATGGCAGATGAAAAGGAAACCTATCGATGCAACGTGTGTGGTAATGTAGTGGAAGTAAAGGGAGAAAAAGAAGAGTTAACTTGCTGTGGTGAACCTATGGTTAAAGTAGAGGAAGAAAAACCTAAAAGAGGCGGATGCTGCAGTAGGTAAGCAATTTAGTTGTTAATGAAGTGTTAAAGACTGAAAAATGCCCACCATTTGGTGGGCATTTTTCAGTGGGGGTTTACTTTTGTTTTAGAAATGTAGAATTTAGAGATTTCTTATTTTTGCTTCTCTTTCTTGTAATAATTTGTCAATAGCTTCTATATCTTCAGCGGTTAATTCCCAATCTCCAGCAGGAAATGTTTCTTCAATCTGAGAAGGACGACGAGTTCCTACTATAGCAGCAGTAACTTCTGGGCGTCTTAATACCCAGGCAATAGCCAGTTGTGCCAGTGTTTTTCCGTGTTTTTCAGCAATAGGTTTCAATTTCTCTATTAATTCTAAGTTGATGCTAAATAAGGGCTCATTGAATTGAGGATCACTCCGGCGATGGTCATCAGGAGGAAGATTTTGCACTCTCTCTCGGGTGAATTTGCCGGTTAACAATCCTTTTTGCATAGGACTATATACTATTACTCCTATATTTTTCTCTGCACAGTAAGGTAAAATCTCTTTTTCTACATCTCGGGTAATCATGCTGTAAGGGGGCTGTAGAGAAGCAATGGGATGGATTTTTTCTATCCTTTTCATTTGTTCCACATTAAAATTGGAAACTCCAGCGTAACGGATTTTTCCTTCTTTTACCAAGTCAGCCATAGTACTCCAGGCTTCTTCAATATCGGGGTCAGGGTCAGGCCAGTGAATCTGATAAAGGTCTATCACTTCTACTTCCAGTCGTCTGAGGCTATCTTCTACTTCTTTACGAATACTGTCTCTTTTTAAGCGGCCAAAAACTTCTCCTTTTTCATTCCATACCCTTCCGCATTTAGTAGCAATGATAGGTTTTTTACTTATACCCTTTAGTGCTTTAGCTATAATTTCTTCTGAATGCCCTAATCCGTATACAGCGGCGGTATCTATCCAGTTTATACCTAAATCTAGAGCTCGATGGATAGCAGCGATAGATTCTTCATCATCTTGAGGTCCCCAGCTGAATTGCCAGCCTCCTCCTCCTAAAGCCCAGGAACCAAAGCCTATCACCGTGAGTTCAAGATCAGTCCAACCTAATTTTCTCGTACGCATTTCACGACCTCCTTGGATGTTTTTAAAATATTATACCTTATATAGCATTTTGCAAAACTTGTTAACTGCTAAAACTTTACAGAGTAAATTAGATCGGAAGCCGAAAGATCAAAATCCCTATGTATTTAGGGATATTATATCTTCCTCAGTTGTTTTTTCAGGTTTTCATTTTCTCCGGGGTTATAGGGAGCGTGCCCCCATGGTTGAGATTGTGAGAGGGATATTCTACTTATAGTTTGCTGTTGGGTATCAGGTAAGACTTATGATGACAGTTAAGCTACAGTAGATTTTGTGGTTAACTATAATATATGATTTATTTAGAAGCTATGAAGAGGGAGTTTAGTATTTTTTAATTAGAAGGGTAAACAAAGAGCACTTGTTCTGAAACTTACTGCCTTTCTCTTATGCAACATTTAATCATTTTTGTTTGGAATTATTTACTAATTAGTTAGCATTAATACTTCATTTGTTACTAAATTAATAAGATATTTTTCCAATATATTATGGAATTTCAACAAACATTATGAAAAAGTAGATTGACTTCTCTTAAAGGTATAATATAATTAAAATTAGTTAAAATACCTTATAAGGGAGGGAAGTTTTATGAAAAGGTACCACTTTTTGTTGGTTCTCGCCTTAGCATTTCTTTTAGTTTTTACTTTACCAGTTTTTGCCCAAGATAAGTATAAGATTGCTTTCGTGCCCAAGTTAGTTGGTATTCCTTACTTTAATGCTATGGAAGCAGGAGGTAAAAAAGCTGCTGAAGATTTAGGTGTGGAGTTTATCTATACCGGTCCGGTAACTGCTGATGTGGCAAAACAAATTGAAACTATTGATAACCTGATTACTCAAGGAGTAGATGCCATTGCTGTAGCTCCTAATGACCCTGCGGCTATTACCCCAGTCTTGGAAAAGGCTAAGGAAAGAGGTATTTTGGTTTTAACCAGTGATACTGATGGAGCTCAAGAGGTAAGAGATTTGTTTGTAAATCAGGCCATAGAAAGGGAAATTGGCTACACCACTATGGATGAGTTAGCTAAAGCAATGGATTATGAAGGAGAGTTTGCCATTGTTTCTTGTGGGCCTACTGCCTGGAATCTTAATACCTGGATTCTGTATGAGCTGGAGAGACTGGCTGAATATCCAAACATGAAATTAGTCACTATCCGTTACGCTGAAGAAGATGTCCAATTAGCTATTAACGTGGCTTTAGACCTTATTAACGCTTTTCCTAACCTCAAAGGAATTATTGGTCAGTGCAGCACCTCGGCTCCTGGAGTAGCAGAAGCAGTAACTCAAGCGGGTAAAATTGGGCAAATCGTAGCTACTGGAGTATCGGTGCCTTCTATGATGGCTCCTTACGTTAAAAATGGAGCGGTTAAGAGTTTTGTTCTCTGGAATCCAGTAGATCTTGGTTACTTAACGGTATGGGCGGCTAAATACCTTTTGGATGGTAATCAATTTGAAGAAGGGATAGAATACGAAGTTCCTGGAATTTCTACCAAACCTCGGTATGTAGCTGAAAGTAAGATGCTGATTTTAGGACCGCCAATGGTTTTTGATGCGAGTAATGTAGACAACTTTGATTTTTAATCTCTTGATTAACTGCAGGAGAGGGCCGAAAACCCTCTCCTTTTTATTTTATTGTGAGGAGCTAAAATATGGAGACTATTATTTTAGAGTGCCGAGATATTTCTAAATCTTTTGGCGGAGTTAGAGCTTTAAAAGCAGTGAATTTCTCTCTCCGACAAGGAGAAGTTCATGCTTTGGTAGGAGAAAATGGAGCGGGGAAATCTACTTTAATTAGAATCATATCTGGGGCACTGCTTCCCGACCAAGGAGAAATCTGGTATCAAGGTAAAAAAGTGGAAATAGTTTCTCCTCGGTTGGCTCAAATAATGGGTATTTCTGCAGTTTATCAAGACCCTCTGATTTATCCCTATCTTTCAGTAGTGGAGAATATCTTTTTAGGAAGGGAAATAAAAACTCCTCGAGGCAACATTGATTGGAATAAACAAGAAGAAAAAGCCAAAGAACTATTTGCTTCCTTAGATATTTCTCCTCATTTTTTGAAGCAACCTATGGGGGAATTAAGTGTAGGTTTGCAGCAGTTAGTTTTAATTGCTAAAGCCATAGCCTACGGCGCTCAAGTGATCATTTTTGATGAACCTACTGCTATTCTCACCGAACATGAAGCTGAGAGGCTGTTTCAAATTATTAAGAGGCTGAAAGAACAAGGGGTTGGAGTAATTTATATAAGTCATCGACTAGAGGAAATTTTTCAAATTGCTGATAGGGTTACTATTATGCGGGATGGAGAGGTAGTAGGGGATTATCCTCTCTCTGCGATAAATCGAGAAATGATTGTGGAATTGATGGCCGGGAAACATCTGGTAGAAGAAATAGAACATGGAGGAAAAAAGAGCAAAGAGCCAATATTAGCAGTCAAAAATCTTACTAAGAAGGGGAAATTTGAAGATGTAAGCTTTGAAGCTTTTCAAGGAGAAATATTAGCTTTTTCCGGGTTAGTTGGTTCAGGAAGAACTGATGTAGCACAAGCTCTTTTTGGCATTATTTCTCCTGATAGTGGAGAAATTTATTACCAAGGAAAGAAATTTAAAGCTTATTCTCCTCAATATGCTATGAATCAAGGAATAGCTTATCTTCCCGAAGACCGTAAAAGCCAAGGTCTTTTTCCTATTTTAAGTGTTTCCTATAATATTACTGTTTCTATTTTGCAGCAAATAGCTAATCATCTTGGCATAGTGAATACTAAAAAAGAGAGGGAAGTAGCAGAGAATTATGTTAAGGAATTGAATATTCGTACTCCCTCTTTAGAAGCTAAGGTATTTAGCTTGAGTGGAGGTAACCAGCAGAAGGTAGTGTTAGCTAAGTGGTTAGGGGTTGATCCTCAGGTTCTTATTCTCGATGAGCCCACCAGAGGAATAGACGTAGCGGCCAAAGCTGAAGTTCACCAGATGATTGCTCGGTTGGTAGAAAGAGGTATGGCGGTAATAATTATTTCTTCAGAATTGCCTGAAGTTCTAAAGTTGGCCGATCGAGTAATAGTAATGCACGAAGGGAAAATTACGGGAGTTTTTGAAGGAGAAGATATAAATTCTACCAACCTGGTTAGAGCAGCTACTGGAGAAAGAATGTTACTTGGTAAATCTGATTAGCGGGAAGGGAAAATTATGACTAATTTCCAGAGAATAGTGAGAAGAAGAGAATTTACTGTTTTAATTTTAATTTTGATTCTTGGTGCTATTTTTTCTTTTACTACTGAGAGGTTTTTGTCGGTAAGTAATATTTCTAATTTGCTATTACAGTTATCCGGGGTAGCAATTACCGCTATTGGAATGACCATGGTTATAATCACTGGGGGAATAGATGTTTCAGCGGGTTCTACTCTGGGGATGGCCTGTGTGGTGAGCGGGTATCTCCTTTTGGGAGGTTATTCTCCTTTTTTGGCTTTAGTGCTTGCTGTATTAGTGGGATTGGGTATTGGATTGGTAAATGGAACTATTATAGCTTGGGGAGGTATTCCTCCTATCATTGCTACCTTGGGGATGATGAATTTAATTAGGGCTTTGATGTTTCAAACTTTAGGAGGGACGTGGATATCCGGTATTCCTCCTGGTTCACGGACTATAGGTTTGGGTAAGTGGTTAGGCATACCCATTCCTATGTGGATTGCCGCTTTTCTAATTGCTATTTTTTCCTACTTTTTGAGTTATCGACCACTAGGTCGTCATGTTTATGCCGTAGGTAACAATCCCGAAGCTGCCCGAGTATCAGGGGTCAATTTAAAGAGCACCGTTGTTTTTGTTTATGCTTTAACTGGAGCTTTGGCAGGATTTGCTGGTCTAATTAATGCTGCCCGAACTGGTATTGTTCAGACCAATACTGGTATGGGTTTTGAGCTAGATGTAATTGCAGCAGTGGTTTTAGGAGGGACGAGTGCCTTAGGGGGAAGGGGAACTATCATTGGCAGTTTACTGGGAGCTTTTTTGGTGGGCATTATTAAAAACGGAATGGTGCTACTTAATGTTCCAGCTTTGAGCGAGGGCTTAGTAATTGGAGTGCTAATTATTATTTCGGTATTAGCTGACATAATAAGAGCCAGGGGAGAAGCGAGATGAGAAATATTTGGGATACTATAATTGGCAATCGGATGTTCTTTCTATCTTTACTTTTTGTTATTTTGTTTGTGGTGTTATCTCTGACTGTTCCCGGTTTTTTAAACCTCTATAATCTAACTAATATGACCCAATATGGTGTGGAATTAGGTCTGTTAGCTCTGGCAGAAGCTTTAGTAATCCTTTCTGGTGGGGGAGGAATTGATCTCTCAGTAGGGTCAATGATGAGTTTGGTAGCTATAGTAATTGGAGTTTTTATTGGTAGGGTAGGGTTATCTCCTTCCCTAGCTATTGTGTTTGGCATGCTGACTGGATTAGCAGCAGGACTGTTTAATGGTTTGTTAGTCAGTGTGGGGAAAATACTGCCCCTTATAGTTACTCTGGCTGGTATGTATATTTATCGTTCTCTGGCTCTAATTATTGCTGTAGACCCTCAATTTGGACCTAACCCTATGCCGGTCTCTAACTTTCCTAAATCTTTTTACTTTATAGGACAGCATCGAATAGGGGGAATACCTTTCCAGGTTCTCTTCATTTTTGTTCCCGTTCTTCTAATTCTCCACTTTTTGCTTTCCCGGACAGCTTGGGGGAGAAAACTTTATGGTGTGGGAAGTAATGAAACAGCAGCAATGTTTTCGGGAATTGAAGTAAGCAAAGTACGTCTCACTGTTTATGCTCTTTCTGGGCTGTTGAGTGCTTTGGCTGCTTGGGTCATTACTTCTCGTATTGCCAGTGCCCGACCAGATATTGGAACAGGCTATGAATTGCAAGCTATTACCATTGCAGTTTTGGGAGGTATTAGTATTCAAGGAGGAGAAGGAACAGTAGGAGGAGTATTGTTAAGTGTGGCCATAATAACCATGCTCAATAATGGTTTGCAATTAGCTGGTATTCATCAGATTTGGCAGTTGGGAGCTCTAGGGTTGGTTCTGATAGGCAGTGTCCTTCTTAATCAATTTCTAATCCGCCGAAGAAAAATTTGAGACGTTATATTTTATTGTTGGTCATTATCCTGGTTTTGGGAGGAGAGAGTCTTCCGGGGAAAGAAGCTTCTCAAGTATTTGTTCTTTCCTCTTCTCTTGATTATTTTTCTACTTTTTTAGAAGTTCATTTAAGGAGATTACTCTCCCCCTCTCAGGTGCATTTGGTTCCTCTCTCCCACTTAGAGGAACTGCCCGGAGATTTTCCACAAGAAGGTGTTTCTCTCGTAGTATTTTGGGGAGAAGGAAAGTATTTTTCCCCTATTTGGTCACAAATCCCTCGAGATAGAAAAATTTTGCTTCTTTGGGGGGAAGAAGAGGGGATAGACCCCCCCTTAGAGATTCAATATTGTAAAATTAGAATAGAAGGGAAGAGCGTAATAGAGGCTCTTAAAGAAGAAGTGGTAGAAAAGCTTTTTCCAGATAACAACTTTACTATTTGGAGTGTGGGTGAGGTTACTCCATCCTTAAGGCGAAAATTAGATAAAGAGTTTTCTTGCCGTTTTAGGGAAACAGAAGAGAACAATAAAGAGGTGCTGGAGCAGTTAATTTCTAAAAAAGAAAAGTCTTTGATAATAGCAGGAAATGCTGAAGTGGGAAAGCAGTTGATTAACGAATTATCTGGGGTCGAAGTTCCTCCACCTATTGTGGTATTGGAGGCTTCTCCGGAAATGCTTTTTGCCCTGCTCCAGGGAAAAATAAAAGCGGTGGTGGACTTCAAACCCTCTCAACTGGCGCAAGAAATAATGAATTTGATAAATTGTTTATATGTACACAAGTCTGTTCCTGAATTTATTACTATCTATCCTCGTCTTATACTTTCCCATAACATAAAAGAAGCCGATGGTTATGAAGTAATTGCTCGATGTTTAATGTGTCAGTAGCTTAGAAGTAAGGATTCTAACGTCCTATAGAACCTGTTATAATTCTTAATCCTTACTGATAGAAAAAGAGTTTTCCCTCTTTTACTATCAGTAAGGAAGGCCCTGGGGGTGATCTCGATTTTTTTGTCGATGTACTTAATTTTCAAGTTTTAGGTGTTGTAGGCGATTGAGCAGTTTTTGCAGGATACCTATAATTACAAAATAAAAATTTAGTTATTGCAAAAACTGCTTTGAGCTATTATACTGCACACGGACGCTAAAAAAATAAAAATGTCTAACAATAACTCATAGTGGGTGATGCCTATTCATGGAGGGAATCAATCAAGTTTGGGAAAGAGCTATACCAGTTAGCGAAGAAGAAATTGTTTCTTTGGTGAAGCAGTTTGATACTCCTCTTTTTGTCATCAACAAGGAAAAGTTGTTGTGTAATTATCGTACTTTCCAAGAATTTTTCCCTGAAGTAGAAATTTATTATGCAGTAAAGGCTAATCCTCATCCTTTCATAATCAGGACCTTAAAAGAGGCAGGGTCTTCTTTTGATGTGGCTTCTTTGCAAGAAATAGAGTTGGTTTTGAGTCAAGGAGTTCCTCCAGAGAAGATGATTTTTGCCAATACCATCAAAAGAAAAAAAGGATTACGCTACGCTCGGCAAGTAGGAGTGGATCTTATGACCTACGATAATGAGGAAGAGTTGAAAAAAATTGCTATGATTTATCCTGAAGCTCAACTGTTAGTCAGAATAAAAACTCCCTCTGGTGGGTCTCGGGCTAATCTTTCTTACAAATTTGGCGCTGAACCGGATATGGCTCCTGCTTTACTCCTTCAAGCCAAAAAAATGGGACTCAAACCGGTAGGCATAAGTTTTCATGTAGGTTCTCCTTGCTCAAATGTTAATAATTATCTTTATTCCCTGCAAAAAATTAGGGAAATTGTGGAGGAAATTTCAGGAGAAATTTCTATTTCTACTATAGACATAGGAGGAGGTTTTCCTCTTAACCTTTATAAAGAGGAAGGAGAGGGTAGCCTGGAGATATTTAGTAAAGCAATCAATCCTCATCTTCAGGAATTCTTGAAAGAAGGTTTTCGGGTCATAGCTGAACCAGGAAGAGTGATAGTAGGTAGTGCAGCCTTTTTGGTAACCAAGGTGATTGGTAAGGCGGTACGCTCTGGA
>JARRCQ010000058.1 GCA_029982105.1 Candidatus Atribacteria bacterium
CCACTACTATTAAATCTTTTTTACCTTTTTCCTTTAGAGCTCTTCCCACTCCTATATTACCAAAAGCAGTAGAAACAAAAATACCTACCAAATTTTTTTCTTCTAAGAGTTTACTTTTAGTAATCTCGTAAGCCTCTTCATCGTTTTGAGCTTCTACCACATGAGAAACATCTAAAGAAAGATCTTGTTTATGAATAAAATCAATTAATCCTTGCCATCGACCCATATGAGAAGGAGCTCTTTTGTTGCTGGTTAAAATGCTAATTTTCCCTTCTTTATCTTTCAAAAAACTAACAAATATTTTTCCTGTTACTCTGCCCGCTTGGTTAGAATTTTGCCCTACATAAAAAAGTCTTCTGCTTAAAGGCGCATCTATGTTAAAAGTAGCTACTGCTACACCTCTAAGGTACAAAGCATTAATAAAATAATCTAATTGAGTAAAATCAGCAGGAACGAGTGCTAAACCATCTATATCTTCCTTTTGTACGATGTTCTCCAGTAACTGGCTCTGCTGAACTAAGTTATGGCCATCAGTGCGAAAAACTTTCAACTCTATATCAAAGGGCTGCAATAATTCTTGGGCATCTTGAACACCCTTTTCAACTCTTTCCCAAAAATAATCATTTCTTGGAAAAATAACCGCTATTTTTTTAGGCTCTCCATTCAATAAACGAGGAGACACGCATCGGAAATAACCCATATTTTGAGCTTTCCTTACCACTTTTTTCCTTAAATCAGGATTAACTCCTTTTTCACCGTTCAGCGCTCGACTCACAGTAGCCACTGAAACATTCATCTCTTGAGCTATATCTCTAATTGTAATTTTTTTTCTCATATTATAACCTTCAAAGTAAATTTTTACTAAAGATAACATTATTGTTCAAAATTGTCAACAGTACTAAGAAGATATTAGAAAAACTATGGAAGGTCTCTTGCCCCGGTACTGAGGAAGATGTTTTTCCTTCCTCAGTGTTTTTTATTCTTTTATCTTTTATTTTTACTTACGCCGTAGGCCATCTTTTGCGGTTAACCACACAGTATCCAAGAGAAAAAATTGTGGGACATGGTGAGGCTATAAGGGGTAAACCCTATAGCCTCCATATAAAGTACTCTGGTTATTTTGCTCGAGCCTTGGCCTCTTTTAGCCAGTATTGGGCAGTTTTATCGTTAGGTTGGAGCGATAAATATTTTTCTAAGGCCCATATGGCATTATGGTAATCTCCGATCTCAAAATAAGTCATACCTAACCAGTAATAAGCTTTATCCATATTGGGATTAAGAGATATAGCTTGACGGAAAAGCCCAATAGCAGCGGGGTAATCTTTGCTTTCGAATTTAAGATAACCCTGTTCGTAATTGTCCCAAGCGTCTTTTCCATACTTTTTCCAGTTCTGACATTTTTCTAAGAAATATTTAGCTTGAGAATTGTCTGGTTCTAATCCCAATACTTTCTGCCATGCCCATATAGCTTCATCTATCATTCCTTCTTCCTGATAAGTGCGAGCTAACCAGAACCAAGCTTTAGTGAAGTTAGGTTTAGCAGTTACTGCTTCTACAAAGAATTGTATAGCTTCTTCTTTTCTTCCTACTTGATACAAGTTATATCCCTGGTCAAACATCACTTGAGCATAACCCTCAGCAGGCACATCAAAGCTATAGACAGGTTGTTCAAAATCAACAGCTTGGGCTAAGGGAGTAGCTAACAATAAAAAAAGCAAAGGGAGAACCAGAATGGCCTTTTTGTATTTCAGCATTTCCATCCCTTCCTTTCTAAAGAAATATTTATTTTCATATGTATAGTATATTTTAGCATATTATGTTTATAGTTAACTGCAAAATACAGCCTGCGGCGCTAAAAACCTAATTTCCCGAAAAATTATAACTATGTTTTTGGATCAATCCCCAGACTCTCCATAATTTGACGCTGGGGTTTGGTAATCTCTGTGAGAATGTGCCCATACTTACCAGAGTAACGAATTTGAGTCAATGTCTCCATCTCCAAGAGTAATTCCCAAACTGTGCACTTCTCAGTTAAGCCGGTATCCCGCATCTTTTTCCGCAAAGCACTCAGGTAAATGAGAGCAATAAACTGAATAAAAAGTCGGACATCCATAGTTGAGGAGGTGTGAATACGGAGTCGTTTCATATCCAACTGGTTTTTTAAGTCGTCAAAAGATTTCTCCACGTAGTCTTTATCCCGATAAACCCACAGAGCTTCTACCGGATCTTTGATATCATTGGTAAGAAACACATAGAAACCAGCATACCGGTTACGGTATTTCTGAATGGCTTCTTGGTTAAAAAGCGCTTTGCGACCTCGTACTGGAGTCTCCTTAATGGTGAAGAAGGTCTGGTAAGCATCAACATGGTTACTCACTAACTGCCCTGTCTCCAACTCTGTTTTGTAGGTCAGTAGATCTTCCATAAAGCTATCAGTGACTTCAGCTAAGGCATGGGCATTATAGTAAAGGTGAACATAGCAACGCCGCCGTTTTTGACCCCAGGGGTATAGATGGGTATGGACATAGAGAACCTCTTCTTCCAGCTTGCGATAGTTATCCGAATCTTGGATAGTTGTCCAACACCAGGTGCAGTTTAGCCAGCTCCAAATAGCTGAAGATCTTTAAAAGGTGAGATAGAGTACTGACATCACTGATGTTGCCAGGTAGCTGGTGGTAGTAGATGGGTAGCTGGCTTTTCTGACCAAAAAGCAGGGCTAAGTTAATCTGCTTCAGGTTTTCTCGGTCCCGGTTGTAGCCATATTTAAGATACTCATTCAGCTCCCTATAGGAAGAAACAGAGGTGATGTCATAACACAGGTAATCATTTTCCAACACTTTCTGTCCCCAATTTTTAAAGAAGGTCTTTAATCTTATCCAGTAGCAGAGTTGGCCATACCACCACGGCGGTGGCGGTGACAGCCGGATCCCTAATGGCTGCCTGTATTGGGTTTAGTCGCTTAGAGGGGATAAACTCACCAGTTACCGGGTCCAGCTTGCCTATACAGACCTGCTGGTTACGGGGTTGCTTCTTCTCTTTATCCTAATTAGAGGTGGCTTCATAAACATAGGTAACACCAGTTTTCTTGTTCACCTGATGAACACGGTAAGTCATGCATATCTCCTTTCATAGTTATACTTATAACTATGATTGAAGGGATTTGCAAGAAAAATATAACCGCAAAGTAGCTTCTTTTCAGAGTTTTAGAGATTCATAGTTATAAAATACTCGGGAAACCAGGTTAAAAAAAACAAAGAGATGGAAAGGACTAAAAACTACGGAGGAAGAAAAAGTCTTTCTCTGTGCGCGGTGATCTCGCTTTTGACTTCTGATGTAACTTACTTTTTTAAATTTTCAATAGTTTAACCAGTTTTGTAGGATATTATAATAAGCTCTGCGAAATACTATAAACTCTATCTTTCGGCAAAAATCCTTATCTTTCTGGTTGAAGTGCTGGGAATAGCAGGACAAAGATTGTCATTCAACGGTTTTAGAAGTTAATCATCAATAGCTATGGCTCTAATAGGAGAACCGGTGCATCCTTGAAGTTTCAAGGGAAAACCGAAAAAGGTTACTCTTTTACCCCGGAGCTTTTTCAAATTGGTCAAAGACTCGTAGATGATAATCTCTTGAGCCAAAAGAAGGCGATGAACTAAAAAAGGCTGAGAATCAATGCTTGGACTATCAGTCCCTACACCTTTTACTTTTTTGTCAATCAAAAATCGAGCTATGTTTTCAGTGAGGTAAACTCCTTGAGTAAAGTATTCTGGTTTCTTTAGTAGCTTATCTATACCGCTATAGAAGAGTACAATATCTCCTTCTTTTATATTTTTTTCTCCTAAAACCTTTTTAAAGTCAGAAAATCCTAACTCACCCTTGCCAAGATAAAGAGAAACATCTAAGACCAGAGCCTCTCCTCCAAAACGCTCTACAGGTATCTTTTCTACAGTTTCTCCTCCTCCGAAGAAGTGAGCAGGAACGTCGAGATGAGTTCCGGTATGTTCCACCATAAAAAATGCGTTGGTGGCATTACCATGAACCTCCAGATTGCTCCAGGGTACAAAAGAAAGAGGAGGTTGACCAGGAAAAACCGGAGTATCAGATGTGAGAGTAAGAGTCAAGTCGTATATTTTGCTCCTTTCACCCCACATTTTTCTCTTCTTCTCCTATCAACTTAGGATAATTTTCTATTCGCTTCTTATAAAGAAAGAGAGTTTGCACTATTTCTATATACATCTTAACCCGGTGATAAAATCCTAAAAAGGGACCGTACTTCTCTTCTTTATGATAATGAGCTAATCCAGTAAGAGGAAGAAATTTTACACCCGCTTTATTTTCTTGAGCAAGCCTGGTCAAAAAAACTTCCACTCCAAATCGAGTCCAAGAAAAATCAGGCAAGCTCCTTACCCATTTTCCCCTTATCCCTCGCATTCCGTTGAGAATGGGAAAAAGTTTTTGAGCCAGGTCTCCCCATTTTCGACCTTCTTCAAAAACACCAATCGTCATAACTAAAGATTGATCTTCTATTAAGGGGTTAACCAAAGCTAAGATATGTTCCTCAGTAAGACCAACCAAATCGGCATCCAAAAAAACATAAATATCACTGTCTTTCTTTCGCCGAATCCCTTCTACTAAAGCTGCTCCCTTCCCCCTATCACTATCCAGATAAATTACATCCACAGGAAAACGACGAGCCACATCCCGAGTTCCATCTTGAGAATGGCTATCGATGACCACTATTTCATCTACCCATTCGATTTTGCAGACTGACTCTAGCACCTTAGATAACCTAGGAGCTTCATTGTGAGCGGGGATTAAAATGGTAATTTTTTGAGATTCTAACATTGTCTCTCCATTCTTTTTCTAAAGTTTTTATCTTCCCTCTTGGAAATTGCCTCTTCTGCATTTACAATAATATTATCACATAAAGTAGGAAAGGGAAAAATGAATAATTCAGAAGAAGGAAAAATAATTAAAAATTTTTACTATCTGGTTCTCATCATCATTACTCTATATCTCACTTATATATTAAGAGATGTTTTAATACCCTTCGTTTTGGGCGGGCTTTTAGCTTATGCTCTTTCTCCAGCGGTGCAATTCTTAAATTCTCGAGGATTTTCCTGGAAAATCTCGGTACTTATAGTATTTGTGATAATATTGGTGTTCTTTTTAGCTCTTTTTATTTTTTTAGTTCCCGAAGTAATTTCTCAATTTAGAACTCTAACCTTCCAATGGTCTCAATACTCAGAAAGTTTAATTGACAAAATATTGGAGGGAATAGAAAAATTAGACGAACGTTATCCAGATTCCAACATCTCTCAAACCATAGAAAGTTTTCTAACCACCATTTCCGCTAATCTTCAAAATTATTTAACTCACATAATCAGCGGCATCCCTAACTTGGTATCCATTTTGGCTAACATCATCTTTTTAGGCTTTATTATGACCCCTGTGGCCCTTTATTTTTTTATGGCTGATGCCACTAAAGTTCGCCGTTCTTTGGTAAGAATGTTTCCCTCTTCTCACCGAAAAGAATATGTGGCCCTATTTCGAGAAATTGACCAAATTTTAGGAGGATTCATAAGAGGAAGGGCATTAATTGCTCTTTTTGTAGGAATATGTGCTACTGTTGGATTAGCTCTGATGAACATAGATTTTGCTCTAGCTATAGGAGTGATCGCTGGAATAGTAGAAATAGTTCCCTATTTGGGTCCAGTAATTGGTGCCATACCAGCTATTATTTTAGCAGCCACCAAATCACCCTGGCTGGTTTTAGGAGTAGCGCTCCTTTTCGGAGGTATAAACTTCGTAGAAGGAATATTTATATCTCCTAATCTCTTAGGTAAAGAAACCGGCCTCCATCCCCTAACTGTTCTTTTTGCTCTTGCAGTGGGAGGAAAGCTTTATGGAGCATTAGGGATAATCATTGCTATACCAGTAGCTGGTATTTTAAAGGGGCTACTTTCCCACTATCGGAAGAACAAGAAACTCTCTTCAGCTTCCTGAATTTTCCATAGCTTTGTCAAGTTCATCTAAAATTTCACCAGCTTTCCCTTGCAAAACAAAACGAGCCCGGTGGTCAAAGGGGGTTGATTCCAGATTAACTATAATAAGGTAAGGACTGTACGAAGGAAGGAAGTTGGCTGGAGAAACTTGCAAGCTGGAGCCAATAACCAAAAGAGGAAAGCGATGAGCCAGCTCCACGGCTTCTTCAAAACAAGGAGGTAGCATATCCCCAAATAGCACAACATCAGGGCGGATAATCCCACCACAGCGGCAATGGGGTGGAATATCCCCTTCATCCACCCTTTCTTTTATAGCCTTTATAGGAAAAGAGACTTGGCATTTCAGACAATGGCCAGAGCGAAGATGGCCATGGATCTCCAGCACTTTTTGAGAACCAGCTTTATAATGTAAGCTATCTATATTTTGAGTAACTACTGCCTTTACTAAGCTCTTCTTTTCCCACTCGGCCAAGATGTAGTGAGCTCTATTAGGTTGAGCGTTTTCAAATTTCATAAGAACCGGAAGGCCTTCCCGATAGAAAATCTGAGGCCGATTAAAAAGAACATCAGTAGATAAAATCTCCATGGGGTCATATTTTTCCCACAAACCGCTACCCGGACTTCTAAAATCGGGAATACCACTTTCTGTAGATATCCCTGCTCCGGTGAGCACTAACCAGGGTTTATGCTTCCCCATAAAAGAAGCTGCTTCTTTAATTAGATTATCTTTCATTTTTTCTCCTCAAACCATAGTTGATACAATAATAAAAGTAATAACCATAGACATCATGCTCCCGGCTACAACTTGATATAAATCATGCTTATCTAAATAAATCCTCGCCCATCCTAAAGGTACAAGCAAAAGATAAAGAAATGCCCAGTAAGGATGGACAAGCATGGTTAAAGCAGTAACTGGACCTGCAACACCAGCCAAATGGAGGCTAACTTTCCAAAAAAGAGAGACAAGCGTTCCCACTAAAGTTACCCCTAAATAGCAACAAGTGATAACTATAAGAGGTAGGGGAGCCGAAATAAGGAGGAAAATGAGTAAAGCTAAAAAATAACAACCACAAATCATTAAGTAGGGGAAAAATCTCTCCTGTCGTCGGGACAAATCAGGGTCAGATATTTTGCCTCTTTTGGTTAAAAAAAGAACCACCAGTACCGGAAAAACGCCAACAAAAAGTAACCCAATCAAAAAGAAAAGCCACGCTCTCCATCCTTTTGCAAAACTAAAACTTACCACTAAGTATAACAATACAGCTACAACACTGGGTTGTAATATTAGAGAGAAAGTTTGAGCTAATTTTTTCTCCATTTTTCCACCTCAGCTTTCTCGGGCGTTGTATTTATTCATAGCCCTTTCCCAACCTTCTTCTAAAACAAGAAGCAGAGCAGAAACAGCTTTTTTCTCTCCTTCATCCAATAGGATCTTATCTTCCCCTTCCGGAATTCCCAAAACGTAATCTACGGCTTTTTCTCGGATAGCTGGCTTACCTATTCCCACTCGAATACGTAAAAAATCATCCCTTCCTAACGTTTCTATTAAAGAATTTAATCCTCGATGGCCAGCAGTTCCTCCTCCCTTTTTCACTCGCACCACTCCAGGAGGGAAATCCATTTCATCGTGAACAACGACCACTTCCCCTTCAGAAAAAAGCGAAAAATGAGGGAAACAGAGAAGCCCCTCCCCGCTTTGATTCATATAGGTAAGGGGCTTCAATAAATAAACTTTGTTTTCTTTAACTTCTCCTTCTGCCCAACTCAGACGGTGATCAATGTTTCGCCATTTCCAATTGCATTGACGAGAAAAACGATCTACCACTCGAAAACCCACATTATGCCGGGTAAGCGAGTATTTCTCCCCTGGGTTACCCAAACCCACTATTAAATATATCAACTAACTTTCTTCCTCAGTCTTTCCTTTCTTTATTACTTGAGGCTCTTCAGTCTCTTCTTTAGCTTCTTCTAATTCCTCTTCTGACACCTCTACTCGAGGAGGAATAACCACAACTATAACTTCGTCTGGGTCTTTCATTACCGTAACATCGGGAGGAATTCTCAAATCTCCAACCCGGATGGCATCTCCAATTTCCAGTTCACTAACATCTACCTCAATATCTTCAGGTATAGCGCCACTGGGACACTCCACTTCCAACTCTGAAGTAACCAACTCCAGAATTCCTCCAGCTTTCACTCCCCGTGACTCTCCTTTTATTCTCACAGGCAGCGAAAGAGTTATTTTTTGACCAGTCTGTACCTCATAAAAATCCACATGCCAAACTTCTTCTTTCACCGGGTTCTTTTGAAGGTCACGAATAATTCCCTTCCTCATTTCTCCATCTAAGGATAAATCTAAAATATGGTGAGTAATACCTGGCATTTGCAAAATGCGTTTTAACTCTTTTTCTCTCACCTTCACCGCTTCTGCATTTCCATCCTTGCTATCACGAGAATATAAAACCGCTGGTATCCAACCTTCTCTTCTTAGCTTACGGTTTTTTTCTTTCCCTTTCTCTTCTCTTTTTTCTAAGTTAATAACCAAACTATTTTCTTTTCCCATATTACCTTACCTCACTTTTTTCATATAAAAAGTTCGCTAACTGATAATTCACCATGGATTCGTTTAATTGCTTCGGCAAAAATAGG
>JARRCQ010000059.1 GCA_029982105.1 Candidatus Atribacteria bacterium
CAGTATATAAAACCGGATGTGGCTACTATTTGTATTGGACAGGCAGCCAGCGGTGCAGCGGTGATTTTAGCTGCTGGAACTAAAGGTAAAAGAATGGCTTTGCCTAATTCTCGAGTGATGATCCATCAACCTTTGGGTGGGGCTCAAGGACAAGTATCCGACATTGAGATTCACACTCGAGAGATGATTAAAATTAGAGAAAAGTTGAACGAAATATTAGCTCATCATACTGGAAAATCAGTAGAGAAGATTAAAGCTGATACGGAGAGAGACTATTTTATGTCTCCAGAAGAAGCTCTGGAATATGGTCTCATAGATAGGGTTCTTTACCCGGAAGAAAAAATTAAAAAGGAGAATTAAGAAGTTATGCCCAAGTTTGAAGAAGAAAAGTTGAAATTACGTTGTTCCTTCTGTGGTAAGAATCAATCAGAAGTCAAGAAACTTATAGTTGGCCCGGGGGTATATATATGTGATGAGTGTGTGGAATTGTGTAATGGAATTATTAAAGAGGATGATAAAAGCCGAAAACCAGATTTAGCATTGGAAGACTTGCCTTCTCCTAAAGAAATAAAGGCTTTTCTCGATCAATATGTAGTAGGTCAAGAAAGAGCAAAAAAAGTTCTTTCTGTAGCAGTATACAATCATTATAAACGGATTGCTTATAATTCCAAAGAAGATATAGAAATAGAGAAAAGTAACATTTTACTCATTGGACCAACAGGAAGTGGTAAAACTCTTTTGGCTCGCACTCTTTCTTTATTACTCAATGTTCCCTTTGCTATTGCTGATGCGACTACTTTAACCGAGGCTGGCTATGTAGGAGAAGATGTAGAGAATATTTTGCTCCGTTTAATTCAAAACGCTAATTTTGATGTTAAAAAAGCAGAAAGAGGAATCATATATATAGATGAGATAGATAAAATTGCTCGCAAAGGAGAAAGCCCCTCTATCACCCGAGATGTATCGGGGGAAGGAGTGCAACAGGCTTTGTTGAAGATTCTGGAGGGAACAGTAGCCAACGTTCCTCCTCAGGGAGGAAGAAAACATCCTCATCAAGAATTTATTCAGATTAATACTGAAAATATTCTTTTTATTTGTGGAGGTGCTTTTATAGGCTTAGATAAAATAGTAGAAAGCCGCTTAAAGGATCGGAAAATTGGTTTTGGGGCACGAGAAACCTCTTCTGTTTCCGAGGACTTATTTAATCCTTTAGTTGAGGTGCAGCCGGAGGATTTGGTGAGATATGGCTTAATTCCTGAGTTTGCAGGGCGTATTCCTATAGTTTGTGCCCTTGATCCCTTAAGAGAGGAAGATTTAGTTCGTATCCTTATTGAGCCTCGTAATAGTTTGGTTAAGCAATATCAGAGTTTAATGAAGATGGAAGAAGTAGAACTCATTTTTACTGAAGGAGCATTACGTCTTATTGCCCACGAGGCCATGGCTAAAGGTACGGGAGCGCGGGGCTTGCGTGCCATTATGGAAAAACTGATGGTTGAGTTAATGTTTGAGTTGCCTTCTCGCAAAGATATTGATAAAGTGGTGATTAATGAAGAAGTGGTTAAAAATGGTATTCTTCTTCCTTTATCAGAACGAGATGCCAAAGAAGAACAGTCAGCTTAAAGGAATATGATAATGGATGAACGAACTGTTCTTTCTCCAGTGTTTGAACCCTCTTTAGTGGAAGATAAATGGTATGAATTCTGGGAGAAGAAAGGTTATTTTACCCCTTCTCTCAGAGAAGCTCCTCCTTTTTCTATAGTTATTCCTCCTCCTAATGTTACTGGTTATCTTCATATGGGCCATGCCTTAAATCTTACTCTTCAAGATATATTAATTCGCTATCGAAGAATGCAAGGCTACCGGACTCTCTGGGTGCCGGGAACTGACCATGCAGGTATTGCTACCCAAAATGTGGTAGAGAGGCAATTATCTAAAGAAGGGCTGAGTCGCCATGATTTGGGAAGGGAAAAGTTTGTAGAAAAAGTTTGGGAGTGGAAAGAGCGCTACCATGAAAGAATTGTAAAGCAGCTGAAAAAAATTGGAGCTTCTTGCGATTGGACGAGAGAGCGCTTTACTTTAGACGAAGGTCTGTCTCGAGCGGTTAGAGAGGTTTTTGTCCGTCTTTTTGAAGAAGGTTTGATTTATAAAGACGAGTATATCGTGAATTGGTGTCCCCGTTGCGAAACGGCATTAGCCGATATTGAGGTAGAATATACTGAAGTTCCTGCTCATCTTTATTATGTGAGATATTATCTTAAGAATGAAGATGGGTATCTAGTAGTGGCTACCACAAGACCAGAAACTATGCTGGGAGATGTAGCTTTAGCAGTAAATCCTAATGATGAACGCTATCAAGATCTAATAGGTAAGATAGCTATTCTACCCCTGATAAGAAGAGAGCTTCCCATTATTGGCGATGAATATGTGGATGTTGAATTTGGAACCGGGGTGCTCAAAGTTACTCCTGCTCATGACCCTCATGATTTTGAACTGGGGAAAAAGCACCAACTATCTATGGTTAAAGTTATTGATGAGCGAGGGTTTATGAATGAGAATGCTGGGGGTTTTTCTGGCCTATCTCGAGAGGAAGCTCGGGAGAAGGTAGTAGAAAAGTTAAAAGAAGAGGGATATTTAGAAAAGATAGAAGACTATTCCCATGCGGTGGGGCATTGTTATCGCTGTTCTACTGCGGTAGAACCTTTGGTTTCTAAACAATGGTTTGTACGGGTCGGAGATTTAGCTCGGCCAGCGATAGAAGTGGTTAAGGAGAAAAAGATAGAATTTATTCCCGAACGCTGGGAAAAAGTCTATTTTGAGTGGATGGAGAATATTAAAGATTGGTGTATATCTCGTCAGTTATGGTGGGGACATCGTATCCCTGTTTTTTATTGTCAAAGTTGTGGTTTTACTTTTGCCCATCGGGATACTCCAGAAAATTGTCCCCGTTGTGGGGGAGAGGTAAGGCAAGACGAAGATGTTTTGGATACCTGGTTTAGTTCTGCTCTCTGGCCCTTTTCCGTGTTAGGATGGCCAAAAGACACTGAAGACTTGAGAACTTTTTACCCTACTTCAGTTTTGGTTACGGGGTTTGATATTATTTTCTTCTGGGTAGCGCGCATGATTATGATGGGCTTGAAGTTTATGGGGGAGGTTCCCTTCTATAAAGTTTATATTACACCTTTAGTTCGTGATGCTCAAGGTAAGAAAATGAGTAAATCTTCAGGTAATGCTATTGACCCCTTAGAAGTGATAGACCACTATGGAGCAGATGCTTTACGTTTTGCCTTGGGTTGGCTTACAGTGCAAGGTAGGGATATTAATCTTTCTCCAGAACGGATAGAAGCTTCACGTAACTTTATGAACAAATTATGGAACGTTTCTCGCTTTGTGTTAATGAATGAGGAAGATTTTTCGACTTTTGAAGGATTAACCAACCTCGATATCAAAGACCGCTGGATTATTTCTCGTTTTCACCGCTTGTTAGGCGAAGTAGAAAATGCGCTAAACAATTTTGATTTTGGTCAATATGTCCAGTTTCTTTACGATTTTGTATGGGGAGAATACTGTGATTGGTATGTAGAATGGAGTAAAACAGACCTTTACCGGGGAGGGGAAAGGGAGAAAAAGAAAGCCCAGAATATTCTCCTTTATTTGCTTTCTGGAATTTTAAAGCTTTTGCATCCTGTGATTCCATTTATTACTGAAGAAATTTGGCATAGCCTTCCAGTAAAAGAGGAAGAAAGTATTATGATTGCTTCTTGGCCTGTTAAAGAGGAAAAATGGTTAGATGAAGAAGCAGAGAAAACAGTTTCCTTTTTGCAGGAAATCATCAGAGAAATTCGTTATTTGCGAGCCGAATTGAGTATTACCCCTAAAGAAGAATGTAAAGTAATACTTAATTTCTCTGATGAAGGTAGTTACCGTTATGTAGAAGGTAATCACCGTTATATAGAAAGTTTAGCCAAATGTTCAATAGTGGAGAACGGCTATAACTTGAAAAAGCCAGAATCAGTGGCTACGGGAAGGGTACAAGGGGCAGACGTTTATCTCTTAGTAGAAGGTATGGTGGACTTAAATAAGGAGGTGGAGCGCTTGAACAAGAAATTATCTCGTCTGCAAAAAGAAGAGGAAAGGTTACAAGGGCGCCTTAGTGATGATAACTTTCTGAGTCGGGCTCCAGAAGAGGTAGTAGAAAAGGAAAAAAGACGTTTTGCTGATTTGATTAAGGAAAAAGAAAGACTGGAAACCTTACTTGAGGGTCTGTGATGGGTAATCCTTTTACTTTTTGGAAGAGGAAAGATCCAGTAGAAACGATTATAATTCTTCTTGGAGGTTTGTTAGTAGTAGTTGTTGCTTTTTTTATTGCTCGAGGAGATTTAGATTATTATACAGAATATCTGCTTAGTGGTGGTATTTTTGAAAGAGAGATAGAGATAAAGGAAGTCGAAGTTTCTCCTTCTCCTTATTTTTTCTCTGAAGAATTTTTATCTCCTGAAGTACCTGGGGAGTTAAGCTCCTCTCCAATTCCCGAGGAAGAAGTAATTTCTTCTCCTCAAGTCGCTGCGGTTCCTCCCCCAGAGCAGAAAGAAACTCCTACTCCTCAAGAAACTAAAGCTCCTCCTCCCAAGACCGAAGCATCTTCGGGAGAATTTTTTGTCCAATGTGGAGCTTTTTCTCGACCAGAAAATGCTCAAAAAATGGTGGAACTATTGAGGGATTTTGGTTATCAAGCTGTTTCTGAGCCTGTTTCGGGATTGTATAGGGTAAGAATATACGGTTTTCCAAGTAAAAATGAAGCTGATAAAGTGGTTAATAAATTAAAGACTCAGGGGATAGAATCTTTTGTGGGAAAGTAGGGAAGAGGATATGACTTTGCGAGAAATAAAAGAGATATTACAAGCTGAGGTTTTAACAGGAGAAGAATTTTTAGATCGAGAGCCATCTTCTGCTTGTGGTAGTGATCTTTTAAGCGATGTTTTAGCTTTTACTAAAGAAAATTCTGTACTTCTTACTGGCCTGACTAATTCTCAAGTAATTCGTACTGCAGAAATGAGTGACATAATAGGAGTTATTTTTGTGCGAGGGAAGAGGCCTGATAATTATGCTATTGAGTTAGCTACCATCAAAAAAATTCCCCTTTTAGCTACTCGACTGCCTATGTATGAGTCCTGTGGAAGGCTTTATTTACGAGGATTGAGGGGTTGCAGTGAATTGTGAATGAACGAAGATAAGGTTTTAATGGAAATAGAACGAAAGATTATGGGGGGAGATTTTCAGAGCGCCGGTGATGTATCCAGCGAATTAAAAAAAGTTCTTCAGCAGGTGGGTTTTCCTCCTTCTTTTAACCGTCGGGTAGTGATTGCTGCTTACGAAGCAGAAATGAATGTAGTGATTCATGCTTACCGAGGAGTTTTTACCACTAAAATTTACGAAGACCGAGTACATATTGAGGTGAATGACCAAGGTCCGGGTATACCAGATTTGGAGTTAGCTTTTCAAGAAGGTTATTCTACCGCTCCTCCCCATATAAGAGAAATGGGTTTTGGGGCAGGATACGGGCTTTCTAATATGAGGAGATGTTCTGATAAACTGGAGATTGACACTCGGGTGGGAGAAGGCACTAAAGTGATTATGGATTTTTTTCTTAACTCAGACAAATAAATACTATGATAGAAAAAGAGATTTTTCATTCTGTTCGCTTAGATGAAGAAAAATGTAAGGGCTGCACTCATTGTATTCGCCGCTGTCCCACAGAGGCTATTCGAGTAAAAAAAGGAAAGGCTCGAATTGATGAAAAGAGATGTGTTGATTGTGGAGAATGCATTCGTATTTGTCCAAATCATGCTAAATATGCTCAAGCTGATTCTTTAGAGGCAATAAAGAAATTTCCCTATGCCATAGCGCTTCCCGCGCCTGCTTTTTATGCTCAATTTAAGGTGGATATTTCATTGGGTAAAATACTTCAAGGTCTTTTACATTTAGGCTTTCGGGAGGTTTTTGAAGTAGCTCGAGGGGCAGAAATTTTAGCAGAAGAAATCAACCATTACTTAGAGAAAAGGGAAATAGCTACTCCGGTTATTTCTTCTGCTTGTCCGGCAGTAGTAAGGCTAATAGAAGTTAGATTTCCTTCTTTGATAGAAAACTTACTTCCCTTGGATTCACCTCTGGGGGTAGTAGCTAAATTAGCAAGAATGCAAGCTATGGAAAAAGGGTATCGTCCTGAAGAGATAGGGGTTTTTTTTATCACTCCTTGTCCAGCTAAAGTGACTGAATCTAAACAAAGTAAAAATGGCTTAGGACGTATAGATGGTGCTATTTCTATAGCCAATGTTTATTCTCAGCTTATCAATATAGTAGGAGAGCTGGAAGAGCCTCCTTCTTTACCTTTGGCTAGTTTCCGGGGTATAGGTTGGGCTCGCTCTGGTGGGGAGCAGGAGTCGTTGGAAGAAGGAGAATATATGGCTGTAGATGGCATTCATCAAGTTATCTCGGTGTTAGAGAAAATCGAAATGGGAGAATTGAAAAATGTAATTTATTGCGAGGCTCAAGCTTGTGTAGGAGGATGCATTGGAGGGGTATTAGCGGTACAAAATCCTTTCATTGCCAAGGTAAATATTAATCATCTCCTCAAAAAATATGCCGAATTTCGACCTATAAAAGAAGAAGAGATAAAGAAATGGCGAGAAAAAGGGATATTTAAGAGGGAAGAGATTTATCGGGCTAAAGAAGTTTTAAAATTAGATAAAGATTTCAAACGAGCTTTAGAGAAATATCAAATGATTGAAAAACTTCTGGAAAAACTCCCTGGTTTGGATTGTGGAGCCTGCGGTTCTCCTACTTGTAGGGCTTTAGCTGAAGATATAGTGAGGGGGAAAGCGGAAGAAATAGATTGTCCTTTTATGCTGCGAGATAGATTACTCAATTTATCTAAAGAAATTAATGCCTTAGCTAGTAAAGTTCCTCAAACTATGGCTAAGCGAACGAGGAGGAGTGAAAAATTTTGAAAGTGAGTCAAATCGTTGAACCATTAAAAGCAGAAATAGTAGTGGGAGAAAAAATAGAGGAACAGGATATAGAGGGAGGTTATTGTGGCGACCTTCTCAGCGATTGTATTGCTAATGCTAAAGAAGGAAGTGTTTGGGTTACTATCCAGTCTCATCCTAATACCGTGGCGGTAGCGGTATTGGTGGGTATGCCTTGCATAGTAGTTACCAACTATCAGGAAGTTGGAGAAGAAACGGTACAAAGAGCGCAAAAAGAGGGTATAACCATATTGCGTACTTCTTTGACCAGCTATCAGGCGGTTAGTATTCTTTCTTCTCTGGGGATACCAGGGACTAAAAGACGTGGCTGAGAGGGCTTTCTTAGCCGACCTCCACATTCATAGCGTTTTGTCTCCTTGTGCTGACCGAGATATGTTACCTCACTGTATTATTTTGGAAGCCTGGGAGAAAAATATTAGTTTAATTGCCGTAACCGACCACAATGCTTGTGATAATGTAGAAGTAACCGTCACTTTGGGAGAGAAGTTCGGTATCTGGGTGGTACCGGGGTTAGAAATAGAAACCAAAGAAGAGGTGCATCTTCTCTCTTTTTTCCCCTCTTTATCTCAACTCTATAGTTTTAACCAGGAGTTGGCAAAATTTCTTTCTTTTATCCCTTTGTCAGAAGAAGTGTGGGGAGAAGAATGGGTGATAAATGAAGAGGGAAAGATAAAGGAAAAGAAAAATAATCTCTTGGTTTATCCTGCAGATTTATCTGTAGAACAAGTGGTAGAAAAAGTAAGAAGCCGAGAAGGAATAGTTGTTCCTGCCCACGTAGATCGTCCCAGTTACAGTATCATTTCTCAACTGGGCTTTATTCCTTCCCATCTGGGAATAAAAGTAGTGGAGTTATCAAGCAATACTTTAGAACAGGAAGCAGTGAATAGATTAGGCTTAAAAGATTTTCGTTTTATTCACTCTTCTGATGCTCATTCTCTTTCTCAAATTGGTTCAGCTACTACTTCTTTTTTCTTCTCTTCTTTCCCCAGCTGGGAAGAATTTAAACAAGTTCTTACTTAAACTTACTTCGTAAGTATTCTTCTATTAGGAGCTGCGTTTTGAGAGAAACATAACAAAAGTCGTTTGAGGCAATGATTTGTTGGTAGATTTTCTCTATAGTCCTAATATTTTTCAATAAAAAACCTTTTTAAAACTAATGTTCTATTTATCTTTTCTATCTATTGATTTATGCTAAGTGGGGTGTAATGGTAAAAAGTGGGGGAAAGTGGGAAATGTTCTTAGGTCATTATTACCACACTATTGATGAAAAGAATCGAGTGGTAATTCCCAGTTCTTTTCGGGGAGAAATCTCTGGAAAAGTTTATCTCACCCAAGGAATGGAAAAGTGTATTTTTCTCTATCCGGAAGAGGTGTGGAGTAAACTTTATGAAAAGATTACTACTCTTTCTCTCACTCGCAAAGAAACGAGAGAATTCTCTCGT
>JARRCQ010000060.1 GCA_029982105.1 Candidatus Atribacteria bacterium
AATATACTTTCCACACCCTCAATCTTTTTACTCCTAATATAATTTTGGGGATTTCTGATGAAATTTCTCCCCCAGGAGATATAGAAAAAGTTAGATTTGTTTCTCAGCTGGTGGAGAAATGGAATAATGATAGGGGGTGATTGAAAGAAAATAATTTATTGAGGCAAAGTAAATAAAATTTAAGTGTCTCTATTAATTAGAAAAGGGAGGAATAACCATGAAAAAGCAATTTTTATTGGGAGTAGTTCTTTTGTTAGTGATTTGCCTATTGGGAGTTGCTTCTGCTCAAGAAGTAACACTTAAAGTATGGCTAATGAAGCAAGCAGAGGTAGAACTTATAAAGGCTCAAGAAGAGGCATTAGCTGAATTCCAGAAACTATATCCAGATATAAATGTAGAATTCACTGTTTTTCCATACAACGAATATCGAGATAAACTTCTAATCGCAGCTGCTGCCGGTAACCCACCCGACGTTTCAGTAATAGACCAAATTTGGAACCCAGAATTTGCTGCTGCTGGATTTGTTATACCCTTAGATGATTATGTGACTCAATCCCCCAATGTGAAAAAAGAAAATTACTTTTCCGGCGCTTGGGAATCAGCCGTATTCCAAGAAAAACTCTACGGCATTCCCTTCGACGTAGGTGTATGGGCACTCAATTATTATAACAAAGACATCTTCCGTAATGCTGGGTTAGATCCAGAGAAACCACCAGTAACCTGGGATGAATTTTATGAAATGGGAAGTAAAATGACCTCTGAACAACAATGGGGAACCGCCCTTTATGTGGGGTCAGGCGACGCTGTCCAATGCATAGTCGACGCTCTTATTTTTTCCAATGGTGGCTCAGTATTGAATCAGGATTTCCGAAAGTGTACCTTAGACCAACCTCCAGCCATTGAAGCTTTAAAGTATTTCAAAAAACTGCAAAGCATTAATCCATCTGGAGAAGTAGCCAGAACAGAAGAAGATTCTTTCCAACTCTTTACTGCTGGAAAAATAGGGATGTTCTGGTACGGAGAGTGGGGCCAGGATACAATAAACGCTAGAGCTCCTGAAATGGATTGGGCTCTTGCCAATTTCCCTCGACCAGCTGAAGGTAAATCAATAGGTACCTTTGGAGGATGGAATATGGTTATCTATCAACAAGCAACTCAAAAAGATGCAGCTTGGAAATTCATAGAATTCTGGACAAGTAAAGAGATAAACGAGAAAGTTTCTTCTCTAACTCCAGCAAATATAGAAGCAGCTCAAGCTTTTCTAAACCAGAAAAGAAAATTCCCAGAGGTCGTTTTCCAACAGCTTTCTACCGCTCTTTATAGGCCAATTTTCCCTCGTTATCCAGACTTAGCAGAAATACAGCGAAATGCCACCACCAACATTTTATTAGATCAAAAAAGTGTAGAAGAAGCCTTAAAAGATGCTACTAAAGAAATCGATGCTCTTCTTGATGAATATTACGCCAACCATTAAGTGCAAAGAGGGGAGGAACAATTCCTCCCCTATAGAAGGAGAGAAATATGCACAATAAAAAGGAATGGGCTTCTGGATATTTATTCATTCTCCCTTCTTTAATCCTTCTAATCATATTAGTTTTTTACCCTCTTTTTATGACATTTATATATAGTTTTTATGATATGTCCCTCGTTTCTAATCGCTATTTAGGATGGGAAGCCTATCAAAAACTATTTCAAAACCCTAAGTTATACTTGATTTTCAAGAATTCCCTGACTTGGACCATTTTAGTAGTTTTCTTCCAATGTCTTTTGGGTTTAGGATCGGCTCTCATTCTCCAACAAACCTTCGTTGGGAATGCTTTCCTTCGAGGATTGGTAATTCTACCTTGGGTTATGCCCGGTGTTATTGCGGGCATGGCTTGGAGATTAATTTATGATCCTCACTTAGGACTTTTAAACCATTATTTGCAAATTTTGGGGATAGTAGATCGGCCATTAACTTGGTTAAGTAGTCCTAATATGGCTTTGTATGCAGTAATTTTTACCGCTATCTGGAAAGGGTTTCCCTTTTCTACTATTATGTATTTGGCTGGTCTGCAAGGAGTTCCTTCTGAGCTCTACGAAGCAGCAGAAATAGATGGAGCTAATGAAGTAAAACAATTTTTCCACATAACCATACCCTCTATGAAACCAATTATTACCGTAACTCTCCTTCTTACTTTTATCTGGACATTTAACTATTTCGAATTAGTTTACGTCATGACTGGAGGTGGTCCAGCAGAGAGTAGCCATATTTTCCCTACCTACATATACGATTTGGCTTTTAAGAGATTTCGGTTCGGAGACGCCTCTCGCTTTGCTGTAGTCGACTTTTTATTTCTATTAATTTTTAGTCTGTTCTATGTACGAACCACTTTTAAAAGCGAGGAAAACTTATGATTAAGAGGCAAAAAACTGGAAAAATAATAACCTATCTTTTCGCCCTTCTCCTAGCCATTTTTGTTTGTTTTCCTTTGATAGTTATGATTTCCATGTCCTTGAAAGCACCAGACGAACAATTCACTTATCCCCCCCATCTTATTCCCCAACACCCTACCTTAAACAATTACTTCCAGGTATTTGGCCAAGGGTCAATGTTTGCTAAGTATTTTAGCAATAGCTTGTTGGTAGCTTCAGTTTCAACATTAATCGTACTTGGAGTTGCTATATTCTCTTCTTACGGATATGCTAGAATGAATTTTCCAGGTAAAAACTTTTTATTCATTCTTTTACTTCTAAGCCAGCTTTTTCCTTTAGCCGCCATAATTGTTCCGCTTTACCGCATTATGGGTAACTTAAAATTGATAGATACCTATCTCTCACTGATTATAAGCTATCTTGCTTTTTCTGTGCCAGTCGGAGTGTGGTTACTGCGTAGTTTTTTCTTAGGAGTTCCTCAAGAGTTAGAAGAAGCTGCCTTAATCGATGGATGTACTCGTTTTCAGGCTTTCTGGAAAATAGTCATTCCACTAGTGCGACCAGGTATGGGAGCTACCGCCGCCTATGTTTTTTTTCTCACCTGGCAAGAATTTATGTTTGCTCTAACCTTTATTAATAGTGAATCTAAAAGAACTTTGCCCGTAGGAATTTTTGATTTTGTAGGCCAATATGAAACTAATTGGGGAAATCTAATGGCCGCCTCTATCTTGGTATGTATTCCTGTTTTTGTGATTTTCTTCTTTATTCAAAAACAGCTTGTGGCCGGACTCACTGAAGGCGCGGTTAAAGGTTAACTTCCCTAAAAACTTGGTTAGCCTCAGCCTACAAATTTACCAAAAGAATTATTTTATTTTTAGCAGACTTTAGTAGTTCAAATAATCACTGAACAACAAAAGAAAATAAATAGTTTTTAGTTCTGGTTATCGATAAAGGGAAAGATGTCGTGTTTTCTGAGATATAAATATCTATCTGCCATAACATTAAGAGGTTTTTTAGTGAAAGTGAAATTGTCTGCTATCATGGTTAATATAGGGCTTAATTCTTTTTCTTTAGCCACTTCGCTCTCGCTGGCTTTGCGGTATAGCTCGCTTCCCTTTTTCTCTAAATCTTCTTCTTGGTTAACTCCGGGAGTTAATCGCCTATGTTTAGCTAAAGAAGAAGATCGGCCTTCAAAAAGTTGTTCAGGGAAGACACCACTCAAAAATAAAGCCAGGTCTCCTGCTCGTTTCAGGAAAATGAAGCGATAAGGTTCGTCTACTATTTCGCTCATTTCTACTAAAAGGTCAAAGTCCATATCAGATAAAACTTTTTTGTAATAAATACCTTTGCCTCGTTTAAAGTAAATAGTAAATTGATTAACCCGGATAAAAGAAACCAGTAGCTCCACCAGATAGTCTCTGATTTCATCCCGGGAGAGAATCTCTAAAACTTTTTTACTATCAAAAACCGGCACTCGAGTTTTGTAGCCTACCTGCTCCAGGGTATAGGTATCTCTTTTTATATCCCGGATAGCTTGACGGAGAAGTAACTCGAAATAGAGATAGGGACTGATGCGAATAAAAACATTTTCTTTTTGTTGAGCTGCTTTTTTAAAAATCTCTTCTTCCTCTAAAATCAAATTTAAAGAATCAGGGTCTCGGGTTATTAAATCGATAAAATAAGCCTTATCTTTATCTCCTGCTAACTCAGCTAAAAATTGAAAATCTCTCGGTGAAAACTTATCAAAAACCTTTCTCATCAAAGCTCACCTTTTCAATATATTACTCCAAATTTCTCCAAGTAAAAGGAAGATACATCTTGAATTTCTTCCTTCTTACTTAAATTATAAACGTAACGATACACGCTTTTCTTCCAGAAAGCATCAGTATTGAGGTTACCTTTTCTCCACATATCAAAATCATAAGCTCTTACCTGAAAACTCAAAGCATATTCATTATCTAATATTAGTTGTACCACAAACCAAGAAACCTGAGGGAAAATTCTCTTTAGAGATTCAAAGCCTATACCAATCTGATTCCACAATTGCTCGTTGAGCTCTGCAGATATCATATTCATTCTTAAACAAGCTTGATCGTTCTCATCAATACTTATACCCAAAACCTCGTATCCTAATCCTTTTAGAGCCGTGATGGTTCTCTGAATAGCTTCTTCTAAGGTTTCGCTTTCTTCAATGTTACTCTGCAGAATAGTGAAGGGAAGCTCTAAATATTTCTCTCCATTGAGATAAAAACTTACTTTCCATTCTCCAGGAGAGAGTATATTGCGATAGTTAGCTAAACCCAATTCTCCAGTTGCGCCTACATATTGTTTATCCTCTTCTACCACCAAAATACTTTCGTATATCTCCCCCTGAGGGGATTGAAACTCCCAGCGCAACTCGTCTCCCCTGTGGACTTCATCTATAAATATCCAGCATAGTATCTTTTCTTCTTCGGTAATAAACATATCCCGGCGCTCAAGAGGCAATCCATCTTGATCTAATCCTACACATAAAGCATAATCCAGAATCACATCTTCGTTAGCCAGGACGGGAAAAGCTAAAATAGCCAATAAAACAGCACTTAAGACTAATTTGCGCAAAAGCTTATACCTCCGGTCTTTTTATAAAGAGGATAAATTTTAATACCAGTTTAGCTCCCTAATTTACCCGACCGATAAGCGGATAAATAGTTCATACAGAACTCATCATAGCCCAAAAGGGCTAAAGCTGCATATAGGCTACTCATCATCTCCTGGTCTAAGGGGTCAATGATAGAAGCATCCAAGCCATAACCCAGAGCCAAAACCAGAAAAGTGCGGTTTAATAACTTTCGATTGGGCATACCATAAGAGATATTGCTGAGGCCACAAATAGTTCGCACCTCATTATATTTTTCTTTCACCGCTTTCACCGTTTCCAGAAAAATTTTTCCCTGGCAGTGGTCAGTACCAATAGGCACTACCAAAGGGTCTACCAAAAGTTTATCTTTCTCGATTTTATAATAATCCACTGCCCCTACCAGCTCATCTACCAATCTGATGCGGTCTTCTACGGTTTGGGGAATTCCTCCCTTCCCCATAGCTAAACCTACCACCAGAGCGTTATATTCTTTGGCTAAAGGTAAAATAGCTTTTATTCTTTCCTCTTCAGCAGTAAAAGAATTAATCATCACTTCCTTTTTATTATAAACCTGAAGAGCTCGAGCCAGAGCCTGGTCATTAGCTGAATCCAGGGAAAGAGGAATACTTACCTCATTCTGGATCAATTCCACGAGCCAGGGCAGGTTTTCTATTTCCTGGCTGGCTTCAGTTCCGGCATTAACATCTATAAAATGAGCTCCTGCTGCTTCCTGTTTTTTAGCTTCCTGAATAAAAAAATCCTCATCTTTCCTCTCTAAAGCTTCTCGAATGGGTTTCCGAGTGGCATTAATTCTTTCTGCTACTATCAACATAAGTTTTTTCCTCCTCTAGGGGTAAAAGTAATTGGTGAGCAAAAAGTGGAGCCAGGTAAAAAGAACCAGCCACCACTAAAGGTAGTTTCCGCTCTTGAGCATGCTGAAAAGCTAACTCTCGAGCCTGAAAAAGGTCTTTAATTATTTCTGTTTTTATGCCCTCTCCTTCCAAATAAGGAGATATTACCTGGGGAAGGAGAGCTTTAGGATTTAAGGGTAAAGTCAAAAAGACGTAAGAAGCAAAATCTTTTAATTCCCGAGCTATACCTGGATAGTCCTTCCCTTCTAAAAGACCGAGCAAAAATATCGCTTTTTCCACTCCTAAAAAACTTCGGAGAGTCTCAATCAGCTGAGAAAAAGAGGCTTGATTGTGAGCTACGTCAAACACCACTAAAGGCTCGGGGGAGATAATCTGAATTCTACCCGGCCAGTAGAGATCCTTCAGTGCTTTATTTAGTTTCTCCTGGTAAAAAGGTAACCCCCATTCCCGAGCAGCCAAAAATGCAGTGAGGAGATTAGTTACCTGATGGTCTCCTAAAAGAGAAAGATGAGAGATACCCTCTCCCCAGTCCTTTACCGAGAAAGAAAGCAAGGAACCGTTTTCTCCTCGAGATAAAATTTGCCACTGGCATTCCTTTGTTACTTCACTAACCGGTGCGCCTCTTTCTTGCGCCTCTTTTACAATAGTTTCTTGAGCTTCTTTCTCTTGAGGGGAAAGAACTAATTTAATCCCTTTTCTTAAAATCCCCGCCTTTTCTCGGGCAATGGCGGAAAGAGTATTCCCCAAGATTTCCGTATGGTCAAAGCTAATAGGAGTGATGACGGTAAGTTGAGGCTCACAAATGTTGGTAGCATCCAATCTTCCCCCTAACCCCACTTCTATGACCGCTACATCCACTTTTTGTCGGGAAAAATACAGGAAAGCTAAAGCTACCGATACTTCAAAATAAGTGGGTCTACCCCAGGGAGAGCTGTTCATTTCCTCTACTACCGGCTTTATTTCCTCCACCAATTGTGCTAAGTCCGAAGCTGGAATCAGATTACCACCTAAGCGGATTCTCTCTCTAAAAGTTAAAAGGTGAGGTTTGGTATAAAAACCACACTTCCATCCCCAGGCTAAAAAGAGGCGCTCTAAAAAATAAGCAGTGCTACCTTTCCCTTTGGTTCCGGCCACCAGAATAGAAGGAAAATCATTCTGAGGGTTACCTAACCTATTTACCAGCTCTCTCATTCTATCTAATTTCAAATCAGAATAAGAAAAGTTAATTTTTTCGTAGTTTATCAAGCCATAGAGATATTTTACTGCTTCTTCGTAAGTCAATGTCGCTCCCTCTTTTCCCCTTCAGTATTCTTCTGGCAACTTCTGCAGCACCTCATAAGAGAACACCGGCCCCTCCTGGCAAACGTAGAAAGGCCCAATATTACATCGACCACATTTTCCTAAACCACACTTCATTCTCATCTCTAAAGTAGTGATGATCTGAGAAGGAGAAAAAGCCATTTCTAGAAGAGATTTGATGGTAAATTTTATCATAATCGGTGGCCCGCAAACTATACTTTTCCACTCCTTCGCCTCTACCTTTACCTCTTCTTTTAACACTTGAGGCACTAACCCTACTCTTCCCTTCCAGGAGTTATTTCCCCGGTCTACAGTAACGAGAAGATGAAGGTCTTTTCTTTCCTGCCATTTTTCTAACTCCCACTTAAACACCAAATCTTCTGGACTCCTAGCCCCATAAAGGATGAACACCTCTCCAAACTCTTCTCGGTGTTGGGGAGAAAGAACATAGTTAATGAGAGAACGCAAAGGAGCCAACCCAATCCCCCCTCCCACAAAAAGGAGATTGCGGTTTTTTAATTCCTCTAAAGGAAAACCATTTCCATAGGGGCCTCGCACTCCTATTTTCTCTCCTTCTCCTAAGCGATGTAGAGCTGTAGTTACCGTACCTATCCTTTTAATACTGAACTCCAAAATTCCCTCAGTGGTGGGAGAAGAAGTGATAGAAAAAGGAGCTTCTCCTCTCCCGGGAACAAACACTTCAGCAAACTGCCCAGGGAGATAGGAAAATAGCGAGTCTCCTTGCAAGCGAAAAGTCTTAATATCTCTGGTTTCCTCGATAATTTCTACTATAGGTAAAAGAAGAGGTAGATAAGGATTATTAACTTCAAGCTCTGAGGCGGTCAATTTTTTCCACCATCCTCTCAATAGCCTCTCTAATATCCCAGTTAACCGGGCATTTCTCTACGCACACCCCACAACCTACGCAGGCAAAGTTTCCCTCTCGCTTTGGAAAATAAGAAAATTTGTGCATCACTCTTTGCCTTACTCGCTCTTTTCCTGTGGGGCGGGGGTTATGAAAAGAAGCATGCAGAGTAAATTTAGGAAACATACAGCTATCCCAACTGCGAAGCTGAAACCCTTTTAATCTTCCTTCTATACTCAAGTCAAAGCAATAACAAGTAGG
>JARRCQ010000061.1 GCA_029982105.1 Candidatus Atribacteria bacterium
TCCAAAACAATAAGCTACGAAGGCGAGTTTTAATTTGTAGCAAATTTTCTGTCCCTTGCAAGAAGAAAAACATAGATAAACATCCGCAACTCAGCCATATTTTTCGCAAGTTAAGGAAAAAAGAAAGAGAACCGGAAGTAGGACGGTAAATAAAATCTAAAAGATATATTCCTCCCAGAAAGCAAGAAATACCAATGGAAAAAAGGGCCTGTCTCATATAACCATCTCCTCGAGATAAACCTATCAATCCCAAAATTAGACCTAAAGTAAAACAAGCACCTATAGCCAATATATAAACATCGTGACGCAAAATCCGCAAAATGGCAAATCTCCCTATGACATTTTCTCTCCAGTCTAAGGAAGGAGGAGAACCAATACCCACATCATAAAGGCCAAATACTTCCAACTCCAAATAGTTTTGCTCGCCCAACAGAGAAGGGTCAAAAGAAATAAGATGAGGGATATTCCACATGTTAGCGGTACCTCTAACCATATCCCCCATTTCCTCAATTTTTTGCCCGTTCAGGAAAACCCTCACCCCATTGCCAGATAAGCGAGGGAAAAACAGAGAATCTCCTTCTTTTTGGGGAAAAGTGGTGGAAAATCTAATAGTCTGAGATTCCGAGAGTATTTCGTAAAAAGGCAACTTTATTTCTCTCTTGCCGTTTTGGTCTTGAATTTGCCAATTATCTACCAAAGGATGCCCAATAGGTTGAGACAAGACATCGAAGAGAAAATAAAGAAAGAAAAATAATGTTACACTGAGAAAGAGGTAAATCCATCGAATACTTTTATCACTCACTATTTTCCCCTCCTAAAGAAAACTCTTTAATATTCTATCACCCCTATCTTGATATTACCAGTATCAATCTGAAGCGCTGCACTATTTTCAATTTATAATTAGGGTCGTACAGTAATATCCGCAAAAACTGGTTAAATTATTGAAAGTTTAAAAAAGTAAATTGCATCAGAAGTCTAAAACCAGACTGCTGTGCACTGAGGGATAACTATAATTACTCATCTTTCTTCCTCTCTCAGGAAAATAAATGCTCCCAGGAGAAAAGCTCCTCCAGTGTAGCTTAACAGAACCAAAAAAGAGACGAGGGCTTGATGCCAATCAATTTGAGGAAGGAAAAAGATATGAAAGGAAGAAAGGTAGTGGGTGAGAAGATAACCGTGAATGTTTTCCGCTATTCCTAGGTGCTCTACTATATAGGAAAAAGCTCCTACTCCCAGAGCCAAAAGAGGTCCTCCCCAAGAGCGGTAAAAAAGAGAAGAAAAAAAGCAAGATAAAGCAGAAAAAGAGCTAATATAGAGTGTAACCATCAACCCTCCTCCCAAAAGGCGGGAAGAAAGTCCTCCCCCCCACATAATTTTTTCTAATAGTATCATACCTAAAAGGGGAGTAAAAACCATAAGCAGGTTATAGAAAAGGGTAAATCCTACTTTTCCCCAATACCACTCCCAGCGAGAGAGAGGACGTAAAAGAGCAGTGGATAAAGTTCCTTCTCTTCTCTCCTCAGCAATATTTTCCGTTCCTCCCCAAATTCCTCCTACCGGGCCAAAAAGAGCCAGCGGATACAGAAGCGAAAAAGGAAGAGTCACTTTCTCTAAATAAAAAGAAAGAGGGTTATGCCAAGCTTGAGCTGCTACTACACCGGCCAGAGCCCAGGTAAGCAAAATCCCTCCATAAAAACGAAGGTTACGAGTTGCTTTTTTAATTTCTGCTTTGGTAACTTTCACCACTCTTTTAATATCTCCCCATAGATTTTTTCCAGAGAAATTCGAGGGGTCAAATAATCATTCCATTTTATTTCTCCGTGGTGCAAAATAGCTACTCTCTGCGCTATCTTTTCCATTTCCTGAGGAAGAGGAGAAGAAAGAAGAAAAGTCACTCCTCGCTCACTATTCAAGGTTATAACGAGCTCCTGAATTTTCTGTATCCCTCGAGGGTCAAGCCCCATCCAAGGCTCATCCCAGATTAAAATCCGAGGAAGAGGAAAAAGAGAGTGAAGAAGAGAAATTTTTCTCCTCTCTCCCTGAGAGTAAGTACTAAACTTTTTATATAACAAAGATGACTCAAGACCCACAAAAGAGGCAAAAAACTCTATCTCCTTTGCTTTGGGATAGCAGGAAGACAAAGAAGCAAAGAGGGTGATGTTTTCTATCCCGGTTAAATTGCCATAAAAAGAAGTATTATCCAGGCACCCTCCCATCAAAGCTCTAGTTTGAGGAAGGGAGGGAGGGCAACGGTAATTTCCTATATAAAAACACCCCGCTGAAGGCAAAACTAAACCAAAAAGAAGACGGAGCAAAGTGCTTTTACCTGCTCCGTTTCCTCCCAGTAGTCCGAATATCTCTCCTTTTTTGACTTCAAAGGATACCCCCTCTAAAATCATTTTCTCCTTCACTTTTTTCCCTACATCTTGTAGGGCTAAAATGACTTCACTTTCCATAACTTTTCACCAAAAATCTCCTTCTCTTTCCCCTGTCCACAAGAACAAAGCTTCATCAAAACCCTTGTCCTGGACTGCAGAGAAAAAAGAGGGGAAGTTTTCTTTTCCTATTTTTTCTCTAACTGTTCCAAAGGCCTTCTCGCACCTTTGGTAAAATTCGCCTGTTTCTCCTTCGGGGTATACTCCTGGTGCTGGAAAAAAGAAAGAGGCCATGCCTTCTTCAAACCAAAAAGGAACTTGCCAATCGCAGCTTTCTACGAAAATATGAAAAATTTCATGAGCCAGAGTAGAAGAAAGAATTCCCCGCTGGAGAAGTAAAAGTGGAGAGCGAATATAGATGGTATTTCCCCGAGAAAACGCTGCCATCCAGGAAGGTAAAGTTTTAGAGGTTTCCGAAGATAAAACTACGATACGAAAAGGGGAAGAAGGGAAATAGCCAGTTTCCTCTTGAAAACAAAGCTGAGCATTTTTATAGCTGGACTCTATCACAGGAGATAAAAAGGGGAAGCTCTCCCCGCCTTCTATTACAAAGGTAGAGAGAGCCCCTCCTTTTGAAGACAAAAATAAGAGAATCAAAACTCCCAAGATAAAACTCGGGAGGCGAAAACTATTCCACCACCAAATTCTTTTCTTCTCCATAATCTCTAACTTCAGGGAAATACATAAGATAAAGAAGGGATGGTTTTACATAGAAACTCCCCTGGTCTCGGATTCTCAAATAGTAGCGAATTACATTTTTACCGGGGATGAGGTTATATACAAAAAGAGTAGGTTGTCCTTCAAAAATAGTTTTTACCACCGAAGGATAATGTGTCCCTTCTTCTTCAGGTAAGGAAAAGACATAATCTTTCCTGATGAGCTCACATCCGGCAGGCATTCCATCCTCTATTATCACATATTCTAAATAGTCGGGGCTCTGAATTTCTATTTCACAAACTACTTCTTCCTGAGGATGGAAAACATCTACTTTTTGAGGAGAGAAGAAAACTTCTTCGCCTTTGGTGGGCAGCAAAAGGTAGTAATTTTTCTTCACCGAGAAAAACTGAGACGGAGGGGCTTCTTTTTTCCAGCTTTTTACTTTGAGCTCTGCCATAAACAGGTTATCTCCTTCAATATCTAAACGGTTGGAGCCCTCCAGCAAAAATTGTCTGGGAATAGTTATTTTCTCTTCTCCTCTTCCTTCTTGAATCAACCTTCCGTTGCAAAGCACCCGGAAAGTAGAAACACTACTTTCTTCTTTTAGAAACCGAGAGCTCACCAGAAGAAAGTAAGCTCGCTCTAAAGTGGTAAAGAAATCTCCACCTTTTTTGCTCCGCCATAACCACAGATAAGCTTTTTCTCCCTGAGGGTTCCCTCTTTCTTTTAAAAATAAGGCAGCAAAAACCGTAGCCAGAAAACGATCGTCTTCCCAGGGTTTTGAGGGATTAACTGTTCCCCAGAACATTGTATCACCCAGGATATGAGCTCTTTTTTCTAACTCCTTTTCTACTTTATCTCTATCTTCTCCCCCAGCTATCAAACCCCACAGAGCTAAACTTTTATCATCCAGCTCTTCTATCGCTGGAGGAGAAGGAGGAACAAAATCTTTTCTCTCCAAGGAAAGAACATACCAGGATAGAACTTTATCAAAGTCACTGGGAGGAGGGGAAAGATAGTTATTGTTGCTTGAGGTATGGCCTTCCAAAAATCTCAATCCCCGTTCCATTACCTCATCGCTAACTAAAAATCCTCTACTTTTTACCTGATGCAAAGCTAAAAGAGCATGGGCAGTATGAAACAAGTCTCCTTCTCCTCCCCAAAACCCCCATCCTCCATCATAACTTTGCAGGTTGTAGAGGGCATAGATATCCTCTCTTATTGCTTCTATAACCTCCAAAATTTTATCTTCTGTTTTTCCCAAAGGCAGAGAGGAAAAAGAGATTAACCGGCTGGCTACTTGTTCGCTGCATCGGTAAGGATAAGAAAACATATACTCTATCTCCTCTAAAAGCGCGCTTCGAGAGTCAGGAAACAAAGAAATCTCGACAGTTGAGGAAGAATCACAAGAAAATTCAAAAGAGGCCTTCTTTCCTCCTAAAAAGGAAGAGAAATTTTCTTCTACTTCTATCCCTTTTTCTCTCACCTCCAGTGGTAATTCTATAGCATCTTGGGCCTTTTCCCCTCGAGCAAAAAGCCGCAGATACGCTCCTCCCGGAGATTGAGCACTAACCAGAAGCGGAAACACCGCCTCTGCAGGAGCAGATACTTTTCGAGGCTCTTTTTCCCACTGCAGAGAAATTTCTGGGGAGCTTTCTCCTTCTATTATCACTTCTTGAGGTGCTACCTCATTCCAGAGAGTAATCTTACTTTTTAGGGTATCTCCTGTTACCAGAAAAGAAGGAAGCTCTACTCCCAAAGCAAAAGGCTGGTAAGTAGTAAAATACTCTTGTGCCTCTCCAAAAAGTTCTCCCTTATGAGCTTTCACTTCTACCCGCCAGCGAGTGAGAGAATGAGGAGCTACAAAATTCGCTTCTACTTTCCCCTCTTCATTAGTGGTTAAAGCTGGCTCCCAGGAAAGAGTATCCGGGAAATATTTTCGCAATAGTACCCCTTGCGCTTCTGCCCCTCCCAATCCTTTAAATTGGGCTTTCATATCCTGAAAAGGCATTCCTCTTCCATAAAAAGAGGAATAAATAGAATAAGAGCCATAAACTGAGTTGTAAAATTGAGAGTAGAAGTAGTCGTATATGTTTTCTCTCCACCAAGAACTCAGGTCAAAAACGGCTTGGTCTACTATAGCCAGCGATAGCTCACATTTTACTGGGTTTCCCTGAGCATCACTCACCTGAATAGATATTTTGCCTTTTTCCCCCGGCTGATACCTGTCTTGGTTAGGAGTTATTTTTACTTGCAATTCTTTTTCTCGTTCCAGAGGAAGAGACAGAGATTCAAAATATAGTTTCCCATCGCTAAACCCCGAAAGAGAAACATAAACTCCCATCATATAAGAAGGTAAAACTGGAACGACGATTTCCTCTGGCGCAGATATTTGCTTTACTTCCGCTCGCTGCAAACCAGAACTTTCTATGGAAAAGAGAAAGGTAAAAGTTCCTTCCCCAGGGGGAATAACTAAAACTCGGGCTTCCTCTCCCACCCGATAACGCTCCTTATCCCATTGTAGTTCCAAATCCCGGGAAGGATAGTATAAATCTTCTCCTGTCACCCAGAAATAAGAAGCAGCGACTATTTTGTTACCTGACTTATCCTGGGTATAAACCTCCAGGCGATAGTAACCTGTCCGGTCTGGAGTCACCTTTATCTCTCCTGCCCCCTGGGGGAGAGAAATATTTAAGAATTGAGAAAGGGTTTCTCGCCATTTCTCTTCTTCTTTTTCCCACTCCAGACGATGTACTTCCACATAAACTTTGTCTACTGTTACTTTTTCTTCTTCCGCATTACGGGCTTCCACCTTGTAAGTCATAGTTTCTCCTGCTTTTACAAAATAAGCCTGAGGTTGCAAAAAGAAATAAAACTCTCCCATCAAGACTCGAACTTCTCCTTGTTTTTCTACCGCCCGATAAGCGGGGTCAAACACTATACAACGCACTTGATAGCGAAAAGTCCCGTCTCCCTCGGGGAGAAAGCGTATCTCTCCTTCTCCTTTCTCATTCAGCTTATCCGTTTCTTCCTTCCATATTTCCTCTTCTTGTTCTTCTCTACCATAACCAATAGGGTAGCGAAATATCTGATAACGAAACTCACCCCCACTTAGAGGGCGCTTCGAATAATATTCTCCTTTTACTGAAAAACGGACTTCTTCTCCTTTAGCATAAACTGGTTTTTCTGGCGTCAATTGGACGGTAAAAGATGGTTTTTCATAGTTTTCAATGGAAACCAACTGATAAAATTCTCTATCTCGCCACCGCAGCCGGATTAAAAAATCTCCTTCTTCAATTTTTTGGGGCAGAGCAAAGGAAAAGCTCACACTGCCCTCGGGAGTGGGGGAAAGGGTTTCCTTTCCATATTCGTTACCTCGATAATCCACCACAGCCACTTCTACTTTTTCTTCTTGAGGAGGAGCAATATATTTATTAGTATTCACTTCTCGTAAAATAGCTTTTCCTAAAACAGTTTGCCCCGGTTTATACAGAGGACGCTCCGAGTAAATAAAAGCTTTTAGGTTTTCCCCTTCCCAGTAATAAGGATAAAAATTCAAAAAAGCAAATTCCTCATCTTTCTCTACCAGAATAACCGCTTCTTCTCCCCTTTCCCATTCTTTCTCCCAGAAATAAAGCCCCTGGCTATCAGTAAATCCTTCTTCCTTTTCCTCACCCTGCCAGATTGTGACCTGGGCTTTCTCTTGAGGGATACCAGTTTTTAAGTCTTGCACCAGGATAACACCTTTTTTTTCATCCTGACGGGAAAGACAAGATAGATGGGTTACACTGAATATAACTCGTGCCTCTTGTCCTCCTCCCCGGGCAGTCAATAAGTATACCCCAGGAGGTAGAGGATTAATTTCTACCGTTCTCCAAACAAAAGGAGAATCTTGCTCTGGAGGTAAATCTACCCAGAAAGTTTTCAACTCATCAGTGCCTCGGCGAAAATCGGAAGGAGTAACAGTAATAGGACGGCGAGGCACTGGCCCTTGAATATCGAACAAGTCACGCAAAAATTTTTTCACTGGGGCAGGCAATACTCGAGAAGCAAGTTTGCGTACTGACTGAAAGAAAGAATATTTGCTATTCTGCCACTCTTCTTCTTTTTCCAGAGGGCGGCGAGGTTGCCAGCTATCCACCTGGAAGAAAGATTCTTTTTTTACATTCTGGATATATTGTTCTGGATTCTCAATAAGATAAAGAGAGCACTGCACCCCTTTTATTTCCTGACCACTGATATTTATTTCTATCATATCCCCGGGGTAGATGTGGGCTGGAACGCTGATATAGATTTCTTCCTGAGCCAAAGCTTTACTTCCCCAAAGGAGTAAGAAAATTGCCATCCACCAAAAAAGAATTTTATTTTTTTTCATTTTTTCTCCCCTCTAATCTAAAATTTTCCACCGGAAAAATCCCAAAAAATTAGGATTATCTCTGGTAGGATGCCAGTCTTTATCAGGATGCCTCCGAAGAGAATCAAGAGTAGTCTCTCTTACTCCTTCTCCCTCTCCTACGGGGCCGGTATGATAAATTACTCTTCCCTCCCCCTCATAAATCATAACATGATAAGGATAAGAAAAAGAAGCAGGTTGGAAGAAAAAGAGAAGGTCTCCCGCCTTTGCTTTTCCTCCTTCTTTTCCCAGCGGTATTACATTATAGGCCAAAAGGTAAAAAGAAGAGGCAAAAACCGAAAAATCTTCGCTTATTTTTTCCAGATTGAAGTCACCGGGTTTGACTCGAAAAATATTAACCCCCAGTAAAGGAACCTGAGGGTAAGCATAGGGAAGAATATCGCCTCTTTTGAGACTTTCTCGATAGGCAAAGCGAACCAATCCTCCACAATCTCTTTCCTTAAATTGGGGATGAGGAGAATCAACCTGTAAACGAGCCACCTGGACAAAAAACTCTCGAAAAGCATCTCGCTCGCTCTCGGTGTTCAACTCCACCACATCGGGGAAACCATCTTTATCCCGGTCTTCTCCATTAGGGAAAACTTCTACTTCTACCTCTTGCCACACTGGAAACACTCCCACCAATATTGAGGTTTTCCCTTCTCGCCGCCGGGGCTGGAAAGCAATTTTTTCTCCTTCTTTGGTTATCAAGATTAGTTCTTCATCTTCTACCACTACTTTAGTTCTACGAAACCAGGAAGGAAAACCCCACAAAGTAAAAGGCTGTATCTCTTCAACTTTTGTCTCTCCCCCAGCCCTAAGGTACAGGTAAGAAGGAAAGTGTAATTTAACAGGAAAAATAAAAGTTAAAAGAGTCAACCCCCAAATGATAAAAAACGATA
>JARRCQ010000062.1 GCA_029982105.1 Candidatus Atribacteria bacterium
TGGCAGTTAGAGGGATTTTAGAGGAAGATAGAGATATGGTTTACTATTCTCTTTATTATGACCCTTTAACTGCTGCCGTCCTTTCCTTAGAGGACATTAAACGCATGGTTGATGAGATGTTTGAGGCAGAAAAAGAATATCTACCGGGTTGGTGAGGGTGGTATCCTTGAGAATTAAAAATATTTCTTAGCTAATCTCCAGGGGTAACTGGTAGAAAGAATTGTTCACGGTCTTTCGCCTTTCTAAATCTTTTGTGGTTTTATTTCTCACCTGGTGGGGGTCTATGGTAAGATAAGGAAAATAAGCGAAAGGAGAAAATGGAAATGGCTGAGGTATTAGAGAATTTAAAGAGTCTGGCCAAGAAAGCAGAGAGTAAAATGGTGCTTCTCGTGGCCGATGGCTTAGGGGGCATTCCCCACCCTGATTTTGGTTACCAAACAGAATTAGAAGCAGCTCAGACTCCTCACCTGGATGAGTTGGCTAAAAAAAGTGCTTTGGGGTTAATGACTCCAGTAAATTATGGTATCACCCCGGGGAGTGGTCCAGGACATATTGGGTTATTTGGCTACAATCCCGAGGAACTCACCATTGGCCGAGGAGTATTAGAAGCCCTAGGAGTAGGTTTTCATCTTCAGGCGGGAGACGTCGCAGCGCGGGCTAACTTTGCCACTCGGGATGAGCGAGGTATCATTGTGGATAGAAGAGCAGGCCGTATCTCTACGGAGGAATGCGCGCGGTTAGTAGAAAAAATTTCTCAAGAAGTAAAAGAAATTGAAGGAGTAGAGATAATTTTAAGACCGGGTATGGAGCACAGATTTGTCCTTATTTTGCGAGGAGAAGGTCTGGGGGAAAAAGTTAAAGATACCGACCCCCAAAAAGAAGGGTTTCCTCCTTATGAGCCCCAAGCACTAGATGCAGCATCGGAAAAAACGAGCCGGGTCTTAAAACTCTTCTTAGAGAAAGCCAACCAAATCATTAAAGAAGAGCCCAAAGCCAACGCCATTCTTCTGCGCGGTTTTTCCCAATCTCCCCATCTTGAGAAATTCTCGGAACGCTATGGAGTAAAACCTTTAGCCATTGCTATTTACCCTATGTACAAAGGAATTGCTCGACTTTTTGGTTTTGATACCCCTGAAGTCTCGGGAGATTTTCAAGATGAAGTAAAACTACTCCGGGATAAGTGGTTCGACTACGACTTTTTCTTTTTGCACTATAAAGACACTGATAAAGCAGGAGAAGATGGAGATTTTAAGAAAAAAGTAGATAGGATAGAGTATTTAGACCAGTTCATCCCCCAAATTCTGGCTCTAAATCCCGATGTTCTTGTTATCACCGGAGACCATTCTACTCCTACCCTTTTGCACAGTCATTCCTGGCATCCTTCGCCCGTTCTCCTTTATTCTAAATATGCAGGAAGCAGCACAGGCCTGCGTTTTACCGAACGGGAGTGTGCTCACGGATATTTAGGACAATTTCCAGCTCGAGCTTTAATGAGCTTAATGCTTGCTAACGCTCTGCGGCTGGGTAAGTTTGGAGCTTAAAAAATAAGTGGCGAGGTAGAAAGTTTATTTTCTGTCGGCCTCGCCACTTACCGGGAAAGAAACTCTATTTCCATAATCAGTAGATACCCTTCTTCCTTCTCTCTCTATCATCTTTTTAACCTCTAAAAGGTAGCTTTCCCAGGATTTTCCAGTGTCCTTTTTCCCAGGATAAATGATATATTCCTTTTGGTAGGAGGAAGGAGTAAGGTTGGGCATAAAAACATTCGCTCCGCAAGAGAGCGCTCTTTCTCTGCCTCCGGGAATAAGTACTCCCAAAGCAGTGGTGGCAGGAAGGTTAGAAGTTTTAGTAAGAATCCGGGTGAGAGCCAAGACTTTCAAAGTGAGAAGATATTTTTCCTGGGGGTCAGAAACCTCCCCTCCCCAAGGAGTATCAGGATTAGGAATAAAAGGACCTATGCCAATCATATCAAAGTTCCACTCCTCAAATTTTTTGATATCTAAAGCTAAAGACTGAGGAGTTTGATGAGGAAGTCCTACCATATTTCCACTTCCCACCTCATATCCTAATTCTCGAAGGACTCTCTGACACTTTAAACGTTGGTCGAAATCATCATCGGGGTGGAGCTGAGCGAAAAGTTCTCGGTCAAAAGTTTCCTGTTTTAGGAGATAACGATCTGCTCCGGCTTCTCTCCACAGAGCGTATTCCCAGAACTCTCGCTCTCCGATGCTCAAAGTTATTGCTACACCAAGCTTTTTAATCCGGTAAAGGAGAGAAGCTAAACTTTTAGCATCATAAGCAAGGTCTTCCCCGGATTGGAGCACAATGGTTTTTACTCCCTGCAAAGCGATTTTCTCAGCAAGGTTATAAATCTCTTCTCCCGTCATCCGGTATCTTTTAAGTTTCCGGTTATCCCGACGCAACCCACAATAAAAACAATTTCTGCGGCAAAAATTGGAAAATTCTATCAATCCCCGGATGTGAACCTCGTCTCCCACATATTTTTTTCTCTTCTCATTAGCTAAATAAAAAAGCCGCTCTTCTACCTCTTTATCTTTACTCTCTAAAAGAGTAGCTATCTCATCCGGGGTGAGGTCCTCTTCCTCGTTTAATTTATTTAATAAATCCCATTCCTTTCCCCTATTTTTCATCTAATTTTCCTCTCTAATATCTCTTATAGTCAACCCCCAAAATATTATAATATTTCTTGCTCTTCAAAGAACAAACTCTCTTTCTCGAGCCTGGTGGACACGATTCCGAGAAGAGGTTATACTGCAAAGGTAGAAAGAAAAAGTGAGGTAAAAATATTATGGTGGTCTTAATTCGCCCTTCTTTTCCTTTTACTCTTTTTCCTTATTTAGAAACTTACCACCCTTTTTTAGACCGTTCCTTTTTCTGGAGTAAAGGTAGATGGTGGATCGCGCTGGGTGAGAGTAAAACAACAATTGCTCAAGTAGTAGAAAGAGAAGGAGAGAAGAATCCTCTTTTAGAAATAACCTTAGAAAGTGAGGAAAGTATAAAAGAGCTCTCTTTTCTATTGGGTTTTGACGAAAATCCCCTTTCTTTTTACCAATTGGGAGAGAAAGACCCGGTTATGAGTAACATCATAAAAGAATTTTATGGGGCGCGTATTCCTCGCTCTCGAAGTCTATTTGAGGCGGCAGTGACTACTATTTTGGAACAGCAGATTTCAATGAAAGTGGCTTCTACTTTGCGAAAACGCTTGGTGGAGAGGTGGGGTGGCGGCCCCTTTTATAGGAAAGGAGAAGCGATCTTTGCTTTTCCTACCCCCGGAGATATAGCCAAAAGTTCTCCTTTCGAACTAAGAGAGATAGGAATGTCTAATGCTAAAGCCCGGACGATTCACCAATTAGCCAAGATGATAGAAGAAAAGGAAATAAACCCGGAATCCTGGAAGACCCTCCCTTCCTCCCAGGTAGTTGATGCATTAGCTCATCTCCCCGGAATAGGGCTGTGGAGTGCTCAGTTTATAGTTGCTCGATGGATGCCGGTCAGCGATTGTTTTGCCCCCAGCGACCTGGGTTTGAGAAAAGCAATAAGTTTTTTCTATCAGGGAAGCGACCATCCTGTCTCTGCTGTCGATGCTCAAGAAATATTGCACCGTTTTTCTCCTTATGAGCGCTGGGCAGGCTGGTATCTTCTTATGGCTATAGAAAAAGAAAGGGGTTCTTCTCTAGAAAGTTATTTTCAAAGTATAGAAGAAAGGCGATGAAGGAATATATGAAAATCAGCTCGCGTGATTTATTTCTCCGCACCAAATCTAAGGCAGAAAACTGGGGGTGGCGGGTATTTACCAATTTTCTCCCCCTGTATTTTACTGATAAACACTTCGAAAATCTGTATCGCCAGAAGAGAGACCCCTGGAACTATGAGCAATCTGATTTCGAGCGAGAAAAATACCTCAAAACTCTGGAAGCTATACCAGAAGAAGTAGAAACTATCTGGGAAATAGGGTGTGCGGAAGGAGTTTTTACTGAGCTACTTCTCGAGCAAGGAAAAAGAGTCTGGGGAGTGGATGTTTCCCCCACTGCTCTTTCTCGAGCTCAGGAAAGGTTAAAAAACTTCGGTGACAGAGTACATCTTCAGAAACTCGATATTGCGAGAGAAGATCTAGAAGGAACTTTTGATCTTATCCTTGCTTCAGAAATTTTATACTATTTAGGAGGAAAAGAAGTTCTTCAACCTCTGGAGGAGAAGTTTTATCGCCACTTGCGACCTTCTGGCTATTTACTTCTCTGTCACTTCTATCCCTCGGGTAAAATCATCCACGACCTTTACCAAGAGAATCACCGGTTCTACAAGGTAGCGGAAGAAATCACATATCATCCCCATCGAGATTACATAATTACTCTTTTAAAAAAGAAGGGATGACGACCCCGTCATTTTTCTAAAATCACCATGCTCCAAGGAAGGCGATCGAGCGCTAAGGAAGGAGCAGAGGATGAGGATTCCACACTTAAAAAAAGAGCATCAGGAAGAGGGCAATTCCCAAAATCGAAAGCAAGAGTAACGGCTCTGTTACTCTTCAAAACTACTGGGAGATTGGGGATATAATCCCCTTGTAGACGCACTACTTTTTTTCTATCAAAAAGCATATAACTTTCCTGGAAAACTACTTCGCCTTCGATGTATCCAATGAGATAAAAGCGATAACGGGCCTGAGGTGGGACGCCCGAATCGTGGTGAAGTTGTAAAGATAATTTGCTCCCTTCCATCGTTACATCCAACCCTTGGATATCACCGCCACTGATAATTTTGGGAATCGTAAATTCTCCTTTTCCGTCAGGGATAAAAATACTTTCGTTTTCTCCCAAATGGTAGCTATTATCGATAGCATAAACCTCATTAGCTTTGGCAAAAGCTACCAAAAATTCCCGTATCACTTGTTGGCTCCGATATTGGTCGATAGCCTCCTTTTTAGAAGCGACCTCTTCTGCATCCAGTTCAAAACCTACCCACTGGTGAGTAGCCATAAGCTGAGAAGGAGGAGTAAGACGAAGATAAAGGGCATACCCCCACAGAGGCGGCCATTTTATCCGACCAAAGTGAATTAAGTAGAGATAAATTTTAGCGTCATCCACCCCCCAAGAGCCTTCTTGTCGCAGCCGCTCTAAAGCTTCTTTTACAAAATTATAAGTTGCCCAATGGTCGGGATGAAGATCTGAAGGATGGGGTAGGTAAATAATTTGAGGGTGGAAAGTTTTCAGGATATTCTGAATATCCTGAATTACCTGTTCCCCACCATAGGGAGCGGAAATAGTGTATCCGGATAAATAAGGCGATTTATCAGTCTGGGTATAAGGGGAACGATAAGCGTGGTCATTACTTCGGTACATCCACCACAATTTTTCCATTCCCTGGTCAGGATAACCTAAAAAAATAACATTCTCCTTATCCAGACCTAAAATAGCTGCAGCTTCCAAGGCTTCTTTTTGTCGAAGGTATCCCAATTCTACCCCTCGAGGTAAATTCGGTGAGGAACCAGCCATTTCGTAATCATTTCCGAAACTATCACCAGAAGTTACAAAAACTATCTTGACTATCTTACCTTCCCGCAAAGCTTTTTGGATAGCTCCTCCACACGCCAAAGTTTCATCATCGGGATGAGGAGCAAAAATGAGAACTCGCTCCGAACTATCAATTAACGGCTCAATAAGCTCAGTATAAACTTTGGAATAAACATGGAAAAAAGGGGCAAATACCGAGTTAAAGGGAAGAATTTTAATCAAAAAGAAAAAACCTATTAAAATCGCGACCCCAAGAAGGAAAGTTTTTACCCCTGATCTTCTTCGGCTACTCTTTATTTTTGGGTTCATAGATTGCTAATATCGACGTTAGACATAGAAGAAATTATAATATAATTATCCCCAAAATTCATTACAATGACTATAAGGAGGCTCTGCCTCCTTATAACCCCGACTAAAAGGGGAAACTGCCCCTATTACCCCCAAAAAGCAAAGAACCAAAATAAATACAAAGAAAACACATAAAAAACCAAAAATCACTGGTGGGAAAAGCTCCACCAGTACGCTGGAGAAAAAACACTCCAGCGCGCCTACGGCGTAAGACTAAAGACCGAAACAAAAGCAAAAAATTAGGGGGGCAAGTACTTGCCCCCCTATCTAAGAGATTTTTTCTCCAGCAGCTCTCTTAAACCAGGCTTTTAGAAGGCAACAACCACTTTCTGTAGGCGAATATTACGTCCCGCCCCTGCCTCTATGCGCAGGCGATTGCTTCCCTCTTCTAAAGCGCTAGCAGGGATAACAATTTCCTCTTCTCCACCGGGAGCTATTGCGTCCCGGCTTACATTAATAGTCTCCAATCGTTTTCCATTCACCAAAACTTGAGCCTTACCCCCCGGCTCTCCCTGTATCCAGAGGAAAATGGCTCCTTCCTGTGGTAAACCTCCTGGGTTAAATTCAAACTCCACTGCTTCTCTTGGTTTCATTTCTAAAACATAAGAATCGTTGAGCGAGAAACCAAAAACTATATCTCCAGAATAGCGCAACCGATCTACATTACTTTTAGCAGCACCACTGGCAAAATCAAGGTAAAAAAGAGAAGAATTTATAGCCATAACTCGGGGGGTTATTGTTCCCCAAACTTCCACAGAAGTGGGAGCCAAACCACCGGCTCCTCGAAATTGAGCGGTTATTTTCACATCTACAGTTTCATCGACATCTGGAGCATAATAGTAAACTATAGCTTTACCAGAAGAATCGGTAGGAATGGAATATTTATCCAGATCTCCTTCGCTTACCTCCCAGTAAATAGTTCGACCCGATACTGGTCTCCCGTTTTCATCTTTTAAAGTAGCTACCAACCTTATATTTTCTCCCCCATTGATGGTAAATGAAGAAGGAGTTACCTCAAGACTGGAATAACGCGCTTGTCTTTCTATCCGGATGGTTGTCCGAGTAGAAGAAGAAGCCCATCTCGCTCCCTCCGAGAAACTCGCCTCCACCGTTACTGTTCCGGGTTGAGAAGGAGAATAAAAAGTTACTCTACTTCTGCCCTGTAGGTCAGTAGTAGTTCGAGAAGTGCTCAAGCGCCCATCGTTTGCCGACCAGCGAATTTCTTCCCCCTGAATAGGTCTTCCTCTTCCATCTTTTAAGGTAGCAGTTAAAATCACTGATGTCCCTGGATCAATGGTTAAATCACTGGGTTCTATGGTCAAAGAAGTGCTTTCTATTCGCGCCAACACCTGGAAGTGAGTGCGATTGGTAGCAAAACGGGTGCCAAAAATCCTACTTCCTTGATGAGGAGCCTGCACAAAACTATCTAAATCTCTTTCGCTCACTTCATCAGGAGTGAAAAGAATTACAATTCTCTCTACTCCTGCTGGGCCATATATTCTTCCCGTAAATCTTCCCTCTTCTCCTGAGCGCACAAATTTGTTACGGACTAAAATATTTACCGTTCCATCAGGCAAGTAATCTATAAGGTTAACATAGCCATCTCGGTTTGCCTTATAGCGAATAGTAATGGAGTCATTGATATAATAGTTTGCTCCTTCTCCTTTATCCACAGAAAGGCTAATATTGGGTGAGCGAGGGATAGAAACATATACATCGGGGTGGAGCTGGAAACGGATGGTAATCTGAGGTTGAGCTCCGACCAATGTACTTCCCCCAAGTAAAAAAGTCACCAGCAAAACCAACATAACCAACTTTCCTCTATAAGAGAGGAAACGATTTTTATTCATTTTTCTCTCCTCCTTCTTCTTTACTTATTTTATTATACCATACCCCATTTTCCTCTCTTTTGTTCCTTTTGCTGAGGATAACGCCGGTAACCTCACCCATAGTTCTTATCTCTTTTACCTTTTAATCTGGCGCCGCAGGCTGTCTGTTGTTTTGCTTTTTTTGGGGGTTATAGGGGGTCTTTTTCCCCTATAGTTGGGGTTATAAAGGGCTTTCTCTTTTATAGTTCTTTTAGTCTTACGTTGTAGACTGTCGTAGGAAAGATTGCTACAGAGCTTCCTCCTCGCAAGGGCGGGAGAAAAAAAGAAAGACCTTCTCAGGTTTTTGTGGTTAAATATATTAAATTTAGACAATAATCAGGAGGAGATCAGAAAATGAACAATATTTCTCAAGAGCTGTTTTCTCTTTTTTTAGAGAGTCCTAAAATCGATACTCATGAACACCTGCTTCCCCCAGAGCAGTTTATAAAAAGTCTGGATATTCTCTTTTCTGTTTTGGAGCGGAGCTACTTATCCTGGATTTTATCCAGATCGGAAGAGCA
>JARRCQ010000063.1 GCA_029982105.1 Candidatus Atribacteria bacterium
AAGTTATAATTTTAACCAATGCAGTAGGAAGTCTCTCTTTTTCTCTCTCTCCGGGAAGCATAGTTCTCATTTCCGATCAAATAGATCTCACTTTTTGCCCCGACCCAGTTTTTTTCTCTCCTCCTTTATTTGACGAAGAAATTCAAGAAATTTTTAAAAAAGTAGGAAGAGATGAAAACCTTATCCTCCATCGGGGAGTATATGTTGGAGTTTTAGGTCCTTCTTTTGAAACCCCAGCTGAAGTTCGATTCCTATCCCGTTTTGGTGATGTAGTAGGTATGTCTACGGTTAAGGAAACAAAATTAGCCTCTTTTCTGGGGCTTAGAGTAGGAGGGCTTTCTTTGGTGACTAATTGGGGAGCGGGTATGAGTAATTCCCTTCTTCACCATCAGGAAGTTTTAGAGATTGCTTCTTCTCTTCGGCCTCTTCTTCAGAAATTATTATCTTCTTTTATGAAGGAATGGATTAAAAATGCAAATCGTAGTTAGTCACGAAGGAACAGATTTTGATGGTTTGGCTTCTATGTTTGCGGTAATCAAGCTTTTCCCTTCAACTCAAATGGTAGTTTGGGGAACAGTTAATCGTAATGTTCGCCATTTCCTTTCTCTTTACGGTAATTTTTTCCCGGTTCTCAAAGAAAAAGAAGTAGATTGGGAAAAAGTGGATAAGATATATGTAGTTGATACCACTTATTGGGAACGATTGAGTAAAGCTGGAGAGTTGATTAAAAATGGTAAAGTAGAAGTAGTTATTTTTGACCATCATCCTGAAGGAGAAAAAAGCGAGGGAGATATTACAGTTAAAAATTATGGAGCCTGTACTACTATATTAGTAGAAAAAATAAGGGAAGAGAAGATAGCTATTTCTCCGCTTGAAGCTACTCTTTTAGCCTTAGGTATTTATGAAGATACCGGCTCTTTTACCTTTCCTACTACTCAACCTGAGGATTTATCTGCTGCTTCTTTTCTTCTCCAACAAGGTGCTAAAGTAAATTTTGTAAATCGTTTTACAGGAATTCAGCTGACCGAAGAACAGAGAGAAACCCTTAAAAAAATGATTAATCTTCTCCATGTAGAAGAGATAGAAGGCATTCCAGTTCACTTTTGTCGCATGAAATTAACCCAATACGTAGAAGGTATATCCTTATTAGTGCATAAATTAATGGATTTAGAAGAAATTGAATTACTTTTTGTTTTGATAGAAACAGAGAATAAAGTCTATATCATTGCTCGTAGTCGTTTAGAGGAAGTAGATTTAGCAAAAATTTTAGGAAAAATAGGAGGCGGAGGACATCGCAGTGCTGCATCTCTCACCGTTAAAGGGAAAAGGATAGAAGAAGTAGAGGAGATGATTCGAGAGACTTTAACCTCCTCTCTTTCTTTTACTCGAGCTAAAGAGGTTATGTCCTATCCGGTAAAAGTAGTTTCTCCTTCTACTACCATTGGCGAAGCTCTCCTTATCCTTATGCGCTTTGGATTTTCTGGATTGCCCATAGTAGATGAAGAAGGAAAATTGGTGGGTATGATCGCTCGACGAGATGTAGAAAAAGCTTATCGTCATGGACTGCAGAACGCTCCAGTAAAAAGTTTTATGTCTTCTCAACTTGTTGCTGTAAGTCCGGAAGATTCTATATTTAAAGTTCGAAATCTAATGGTGGAAAAAGATATTGGAAGAATACCGGTAGTAAAGGGAGATACTCTGTTGGGGATTATAACCCGTAGCGACCTTTTGCGGGTTTTGCATCATCGAGAAAATTCCGTAGTGCAAGAGCTGACTCGCCTTAACTTAGCAGAAAAATTATATCTTCATTTTTCTCCTCCTGACTTGCAACTTTTACACTTTATTGGTGATGAAGCTAAAAGATTGGGAGCAAAAGCATATTTAGTAGGGGGAATAGTTAGAGACATAATTTTAGAGTTTCCTGGGTATGACTTGGATATAGTGGTGGAGGGAGATGCTATAGAATTAGCTAAGATTATAGTTCAGAAGTTAGAAGGTAAAGTGGTTCCTTATCCGCCTTTTGGCACAGCTATCTTGTTTTTAAAAGATGGAAGAAGGATAGACTTTGCTTCTGCTCGTTCTGAATATTATGATTATCCTGGAGCCCCTCCTCATGTAGAGTACAGTAACTTGCGTCGAGACTTATTTCGTCGCGATTTTACCATTAATGCTATGGCTATTAGTATTGGAACAGATGATTGGGGAGATTTATTTGATTTTTTTGGAGGGCTAAGAGACTTAGAAAATAAAATTTTACGAGTCCTTCACCCTCTCAGTTTTGTGGAAGACCCTGCTCGAGCTATACGGGCTGTTAGGTTTGAAAAAAAGTATAATTTGGCGATTGAACCTTTTACTTTGAGTTTACTCAAACAAACGGTAAGAGAAGAATTGCTGAATAAAATTAAACCAGATCGGTTGAAAGAAGAAATTAACCTCATTTTGCGTTTGCCTAATTTCTATCTCTATTTGGAGCGGTTGTATCAATTGGATATGTTTCCCTATATTTTTCCAGGAAGTACTTGGAGAAGAGAATTTGAAGATATTTATCCTGAATTGATAAAGCTTTTAGATCAATTTCCCTTTCTCTCCTTAGATTATTTCTTGGTCAAGCTTTCTCCTTTGTGGGGGGATATGGAGCCCATCTATATTGAAGAACTAAAAAACCGATTAGCTCTTTCCAAAACGGTTGTCCATAAAATTGTTACTTATTTAAATAAAAAAGAAGAATTAGAAAAAAAATTACCCGATGAAACACTACCCAATTCTCAAGTTTATCTTCTTTTACATCCTTTGTCGGATGAATTTTTACTTCTTCTTGAGGCGAAATGGGGAGAGAATTCCCTTCCGGCAAGAAGAATAAGAGAGTATTTGGAGGAGTGGAGAAATATTACCCCTTCTCTTACTGGGGAAGACTTAAAGAAAAAGGGGATTCCTGCTGGACCAATCTATGTTAAAATTCTGGAAGAATTGAAGTTGGCAAAGATTGATGGCTGGGTTAAAAGTAGAGAAGATGAAGAAAAATTGGTAGAAAAGATGTGGAGGAATGAGAGCAATGAAAGATAAGCAGATAATTTTTAGTGGAATGAGACCTACGGGTAGAATGCATATTGGTCACTATTTTGGAGCATTAAAAAATTGGGTGGAACTTCAGGAAAATTATAAATGCATTTTTGGGATTACCGATTGGCACGCTTTAACCACTTCTTTTGAAGATACCGCTTCATTGGAAAACAATATTATAGAAATGGCTGCTGATTGGTTAGCTGTAGGCATAAATCCGGAAAAAAGTATTTTGATTCTTCAATCCTGGGTTCCAGAACATGCTGAGCTTCATTTACTTTTTTCTATGATTACTCCGGTAGGATGGTTGGAACGAAACCCAGTGCTTAAAGAACAGCTTCAAGATATGGGCCTTAAAGAGGCAGTGGGGTATGGACACTTAGGTTATCCAGTACTTATGGCTTCTGACATTCTTATTTATAAAGCAGTTAAAGTGCCAGTGGGAGAGGACCAGGTGCCTCATATAGAAATTACTCGAGAAATTGCCCGCCGTTTTAACTATTTATATGGAGAAGTTTTCCCTGAACCCCAAGCTTTGCTTACCGAAGCTCCTCGTATTTTAGGTATAGACGGGAAAAAGATGAGTAAAAGCTTAAATAATTATATTGGTCTCTCTGAATCCCCAGAAGAAGTTCGAAAAAAGATTCGCTCTATGTTCACCGATCCAGAAAAAATTCGCTTATCTGATGCTGGGCATCCGGAGCGATGTAATGTATTTTCTCTTCATCGCCTTCTTGTTAACCCTCGACTTGGGGAAATAGAAAAAGAGTGTCGGGAAGGGAAATGGGGGTGCGTGAGTTGTAAAGAAGAGTTGAGTGAATTAATGGTTAAATTTTTAGAAAAAGTGGTGCCTCACCGGGAAAAATATCAGCGAGAAAAGCATTTAGTTAAAGAGATTCTCTGGGAAGGAAGCAAAAAAGCCCGCCAGATAGCTCAAGCTACCTTAGAAGAAGCCAAAGAGGCTATGAAATTGAGCTATGATTTCTAATCCTGAATCTCAGTGGAGAAAACTTATTCAAGAGACTCCCTTTCCTCAGTGTATGGGAGTATGGGAAGAAATCCTGGCTTTTTTAGAAGTTCAGTTAGATGAAGCATTAGGAAAAGAGGAGGAGGAAAAAGAAAAAACTCCCTTATCATTAGAAAAAGAAGATTGGCCTGCTCTTTTTACTCAGCTTCTTTTTAACTTGGAAGAACAGGAAGAAAATACATTAAAAGCTCCAGAAAAGCGATGGGAAACTATCCACCAAAGAGAGGTAAAAGAATTAGAAAAGTTAACTTTATCCGAACTTTTATCTCTTTATGAACTTTATTTAGCTCCTGATGCTCCTTCTGATATATCATTGGATTCTCAGTTTCAAAAATTATTAGAAGAAAGAAAAACCACTATTAAAGCAATGATAAAAGAAAAAGAGCTATGGGAAATGGACGAATTTTTTCTAGATTGTTCAGATCGAAAAACCACTATTGCTACTTTTTTGATTCTCCTGGATTTGGTATTCAGAAAAGAATTACAGATGAAAAAGGAAGAAAATGGCCGAATATATTTTGGAAAAATTTATTCTCCAGGTGAAAAACCTGATTGAAGCTTTGCTTTTCTCTTCTCCTCATCCGATATCTTATTCAGAAATGGTTAAAATAACTGAGGCAGATAAAGAAATTGTAATTCAAGCTTTACAAGAGCTTCAAAATGACTATGTAGAAAGAGAGGGGGCTCTCGTTATTCGGGAAATAAGTGGGAAATGGCAAATGGTAGTTAAACCAGAGTATGGTCAGGAGTTAAAAACCAAAATGAAAATGAACAGTGCCAAAACTATTTCTCGGAAAGCTTTGGAAACTTTAGCCATTATTTCCCTTTATCAACCTCTTACTAAAACTCAAATTGATTTAAAGAGGGGAGTGGACTCGTCGCAGACCATTCGTACCCTCTTAGAGAAAGGGCTAATAACTGTAGCAGGACAAGGCGACACTCCGGGTAAGCCTCTGTTGTATAAAACTACTGATAAATTTTTGGAAGTATTTGGAATAAAAAATGAAGAAGAATGGGAGAAATTAAAGAATTGGTTTCAAGAAAAGAAAAATGGAGAGATTAAATAAGTTTTTAGCTCATGCGGGAATAGCTTCCCGCAGAAAGTGCGATCTTTTAATCAAAGAAGGCAAGGTTACTGTAAATGGTCAACTGATTACTAATCCAGGAGAGAAAATAAGAGGGGAAGAAATTATAGAAGTCGAAGGTAGAATAGTAGAAAAAAGGGGAGAGTTGGTCTATATACAACTATATAAACCACGAGACTACCTTACTACTCTTTCTGACCCTCGAGGACGACAAACAGTCGTTGAACTTCTCTCTGGAGTGACTACTCGAGTTTTCCCAGTAGGAAGATTGGATAGCGAAAGTGAAGGACTGTTGCTCTTCACCAATGATGGTGCTTTAAGTTATTTTCTTACTCATCCCCGCTTTGAGGTGGAGAAAAAATACTTGGTGTATGTGGAGGGTAAACTAAAAGAAACTGAGTTATCCCTTTTGAAAAAGGGAGTGGTAGTTAAAAATATTTTCTATCATATTAGGCAAGGAGAAATAAAAGAAGTTTCCTCTAACTGTAGTATAGTAGAAGTTACTCTTGCAGAAGGTAAAAAACATGAGATCCGGATAATGTTTGATTATTTAGGACATCCCGTGTTAAGATTGATAAGAATTAGTATGGGACCCCTTTCATTGGACAAAAATCTCCTGCCTGGAAAGTGGCGTTATCTGTCTGATAAAGAAATCCAACTTTTACGAAAATATAAGGAGGAAAAACTTGGTAGATGAGTTAGGATTAATTCAGGTATATTTTGGAGAAGGAAAAGGTAAAACTACTGCTGCTTTAGGAACTTTATTGCGAGCAGTAGGTCAGGGGATGAAAGTCCTTCTTATTCAGTTCTTTAAGAATAGATTTACTGGAGAATTAGCATCTTTACAACTCTTACCAGGTGTGGATGCCTACCAATTTGGTAGTGGTGAATTCATATCTGGAGAAGTTTCTCCTGAGGACCAGAGGGAATTTACTCTGGGTTGGCATATGGCACAAGAAGCTTTAAAAAAAGGGGAATACGATATAATAATTTTGGATGAGTTGCCTTATGCTTTTTTCTACCATCTTCTAACTTGGGAAGAGATGGAGAAGGCTTTAAAGCAAAAGGATTCTAAGGTGGAAGTGATTATAACTGGAAGAAAAGTTCCTGAGGAATTAATTGCTATAGCTGATTTAGTTTCAGAAGTGAAATTAGTTAAACATCCTTTTAGTAGAGGAATACCTGCTCGGAGAGGATTGGAATATTAAAATGGAAAAAAAAGTTCGAGGGTTAAGAGGTGCAACTACAGTAGAAAGGGATGATAAAGAGGAGATTAAACAAGCTGTTGAGGAGCTATTTAACCTCCTTTTGAAAGAGAATGGTATATCTCCTCTGGAGGTGGTAGGGGTTTTTATCACTGCTACTCCCGACCTACATTCTACCTTTCCTGCTCAAGCTATTAGAGAAAAAGAGGAATTTCGCTATATTCCTCTTATCTGTGCTCAGGAGATAGAAGTAAAAGGAGCTTTAGAAAAGTGTATCCGCCTCTTAACTTTAGCTTATACTGACAAAGAACCAGCGGATATTCGTCACCTTTATTTGAGGAAGGCATCTTTTTTAAGAAAAGACTTGAATTGGGGAAATAATTTATGAAAGAAGTTGTAATTCATCCTTTTTCTAAAAAAGTAGAGGGAGAAATTCGTGCTCCTCGAGATAAATCCTTAAGCCATAGAGGAGCTATGGTTGGAGCTTTAAGTCAAGGAGTAACAGTTGTTGATGGCTTTTCTTTTTGTGCCGATTGTCTTTCTACCATTTCCGGTCTGGAACTATGGGGAGTAGAAATAACTAAGGAGGAAGAAAAAGAAAGAATTATAGTTAAAAGTGCAGGAATAGGTAATTTAAAAGAACCAGAAGATGTTATTAACGCTGGAAATTCGGGAACTACTATGCGGCTTTTGGCGGGTATGGCCACAGGGATAGATGGGTTTACTGTATTTACTGGAGATAACAGTCTTCGTAAGCGACCGATGAAAAGAGTCATAGAACCTCTCTGCCTTACGGGTGCAGAGGTGGGAGGAAGAAAAGAGAATTCTTTCCCCCCTTTTTTTGTGCGAGGTAAAAACAGGGTAAAAGCCTTTTCGTATCGTCTTCCTATCCCTAGTGCTCAGGTTAAATCAGCTTTGATTTTTGCTGCTCTTAGAGGGGAGGGAATATCTTTTATTGAAGAACCATTACCTTCTCGAGACCATACGGAAAATTTACTCCGTTACTTAGGAGTTAAAATAGAGAAAAAAAACAACATAATTGAAATTGAGCCCCCTTCTTTTATTCCCGCTTCTTATTTATCGCTTCCTGGTGATTTATCTTCTGCTTCTTTTTTAATTGCTTTGGCCACTCTTCTACCTCAGTCTCGTATCTTAGTTAAAGATGTAGGGTTGAACCCCACTCGAGCTGGTTTTTTAACCTGCCTTCGAGAAATGGGAGGGAATTTTAAAATAATCGAAAAAAGGGAAGAGTATGGCGAGCTCCGAGGAGATATAGAAGTGGAGCATTCCTCTCTCCGGGGGATAAAAATTGGAAAAGAGCTGATTCCTGTTTTAATTGATGAAATACCTATAATTGCAATTTTGGCTGCTAAAGCAGAAGGAATCACTATTATTTCTGGAGCAGAAGAATTAAGAGTGAAAGAAACTGACCGTCTGACGGCTATTACTCAAGAATTGAAAAAAATAGGTGTAAACATAGAGGAAAGAAGAGATGGATTTGTAGTTCAAGGACCCTGTGTTTTTCAAGGGGGAAAAGTAAATAGCTATGGAGACCATCGAATAGCTATGAGTTTGGTAATAGCGGGAATAACGGGGAATAAGGATTTAATAGTGGAAGATATAGATTGCGTAAAAATAAGCTACCCCAACTTTTTTTCTGATTTAGAAAAAATTGGCTATAAAGAGTGGGAAGTGAGGGAAAGATGAAAGAACATATAGCTATAGATGGACCTGCTGGAGCAGGTA
>JARRCQ010000064.1 GCA_029982105.1 Candidatus Atribacteria bacterium
AATCTGCCGAGAAAGATTTTATGGTTTTTTTGATACTTTAGAAGAAAGGGGCATAAACCTACGGGAGAATTTTATTGAAGAAGGGAACTTTAAAATAGAGGAAGGCAAAGAAGCTATGAATAAAATTCTAAGTCTTTCTCCTTTTGAACAACCCACAGCTGTTTTTTCTATGAATGATTTGATGGCTATTGGAGCTATGCAAGCAATAAAAGAAAGAGGATTATCTATCCCTGGAGACATTTCTGTCATAGGTTTAGACAATATTCCCCTTTGTGATGTAGTTTCTCCTCCTTTAACCACTATAGCTCAACCTTTTGATGAAATGGCTAAAGAAGGGATAAATCTTCTGTTGAAACTTGTAGAGGGTAAGAAGATTCGCAAGACTACTATATTGATTAAACCTAAATTGGTTATAAGAAACTCTACTGCCCCTCCTAAGAAGTGATTATAGCTTATGTCAATTTTCTTTTCTCCGTTCCCACAATAGTAGAACACCTACTATAATCAAAGCAGCCGGGAAAATTAAACGAACGTAAAAACGAGGAAGCAGAAAAGAAAAAAGCCTAAGGCAAAACCATATCAACCCTACAAAGATTGATATCCAAGCAATTAGTTCTATGCTTTTCTTTCTTTCTTCGCTTTTGTCTTCAGAGACTACGGCATTTTCTTCTTCTAGTTTCTTTTCTTTTGGTTCTTCAGGAATAATAATCCAAGCTATAATATAAGCGATTATAGCTGCTCCTCCAGCTATAATCAGAGCTACGGCCAAAAGCCTTATCAGGGTAGGATCAACATTAAAATAACGGGCAATTCCTCCACATACCCCTCCTAACATCTTGTCTGTTCGAGAACGATATAATCTTTTTTCCAAAATTAATCTCCCCCTTCTCTGTTTAACTCAAAAGGGCTAAATTCTTCTTCCTCATCAAAGAGAGTTTCAGCCTTCTTCTCGGTATCTAAACCAGATAAATTTACAGATAAGAACAAACTATTATCTGGTTCATACCAAGAAGCTTCCAAAGTTATGCAGTCTTCTATTTTTTTGCGCACAAAATACCTTTGTTCTTCCCACTCTCCCAGTCCGAAAGAATAAACTCCCTCCACTCCCAAGGAAAAACCTTCACTTACTAATACTACTCCTGCAGTTAATCCTTCCCAGTTTCCTTTATTAAGATCATAATCCCCTCTTAATCGCAAAAAACTCTCTTCGTAGTTTCCCCAACAGGAGTCTAAAGAAACAATATTTTGATCCTCTGGATCGAAAGAGAAAGGACTTTTTCCTTGCACTTCACTAAACTGATAAGAAAGATTAAGATTCCATTTTGAGAAGATCTCTCTTTCCCACCACACCTTACCTCCCCAGCTGGGTATAATTTTTCCTCCAGAAAGGTCTATATTCCAGAAAAAAAGTTCCAGCCCCCCTTCTTTTCCCTTCCATCCTGCGTTCAGATAAAGGTCTTTTCTCCAGGTGGAAAACCCATCCTCTACGAAATATCCCCAGCTAAAAGTGCTTTGCCAATTAAAACCTTCCTCTGGGTTTTCTCCATAGGAAACTACTAATTGGGGAGAACGAGAAATGATGCTATCATCTACTCTTTCATTGTTTACACTCAGAGCCCAAAGAGAAAGGTTATCCTTTTCAAAATAAATATATCCTCCCCAGGTATCTACAGCGCCTGGCCAAATATCCCAAAAAACTCCTCCCTCTCCCTGAGAAAGAGAAGTGACTAAATCTATGCTTAACTCTATGCCTTGCAGCGAAGAAACAGTTAACTTAGACTTTAAAAGGAGGTTCTCGGTGAAAAGATAATCATAGTAACCACTTAGATACCACCCTTTTTTACGACTATATTCCAGCGCAGGAGAAAAAACAGCTCCCCCTTTTCCTAATATTCGAGAATAAAGTGGGAGCTCCAATATTTTCTTATCTTTGAAGTAAAAACTTAATCCTTCTAAAACTATCCTATCTTGAGGAAAGATAACCACCTCTTTAGCTCTCAAGCTATAAAGAGGTGGTTCCTTTTCACAACCAGTAAGAGAAAGATTATCACCTTTCCACTTTCCTTTTAGATAATCTATTTTGTTTCCTCGAAAATAAAGCTTTCCTTTTTCTCCAACTTCATAAATTAATGCTGCTTCTTTCACCCATCCCTCATCTTCTAAAAGAGAATAGTAAAATTCATCTCCTCGCACTAAACTACCACCCAGAACAAGTTCTAAGGGATAAGGAACCCATAACTCCTGGGTAGAGATGAAAAAAGTAATTTCTTGGGTGGTAACTCGCATGTCACGCCATTCTACTCTTACATTACCTGAGGCACTGACTTTATCTCTTTCTTGATCATAAAGTACAAGGTCTGCTTTAATCCTTATTTCTTCTTGAGCCAAAAGAGAAGGAGAACAAAATAAAACAAAGAAAAAAATTAAAAATAGTGTTTCAATCTTTATTTTTTTCACTGTTCCTTTTGTAAATCTTTAATTTTGACTTTTACATCTTCTATCTCGCTGTCTATGTCTTTTATTTTGTCTTCTAACATCCTTTTCTGGAGTTCCAGTTCTTTCACTCGTTCTTCTAAACGTAAAATCTCTTCTTCTAAAGCTGGCTTCCATTCTGGGCGAGAATAATCAGGAGGAATGTAAGGATTATCCCAAGTAAGGTTAATTTCCTTACTAATCAATTGGGGATCGATGGAAAGCCGAGAAAAATGAAGAGTAATAGAACGAGTACCGGAGGTAATGATAGGATTCCCTTCTTTATCAAATCGAGGAAAATAAACCTTTCCTGTTACCTGATCAAAAATTTTCTCTTCAAATTCAGAGGGGAATTCTAAAGGATAAAACTTATTTCCTTGGTCGTCTACCAAGTAGGTATTCTGAGCAAATTTAATAGGATAAAGCGGTGCTCCTTTAAGTTTTTTAATAGTTACTTCAAACACTAAATAACGATTCATTCTTTCTCTCTGCAAAAAATCCCGATGATAAGCTATTTCTTCTTCGGCAGACAGCAAGTTTTCCTTACCATATTTAGCTACCCAAGCTTGAACTACCTCTTCATTCCAGAATAAAGCTTCCACAGAAAAAGCATCTCCTATTTTGGCAGAGCGAGTCCATTTCTTTGCTGTATCACGATATATTTGGTCATAATCAACCTGCCCTTCTGCTACACCAGCCATTAATACTAATGCGAAAATCAAAATCAAGGTTATAGTTATTTTGTTTTTCATAATTAAACCTCCTTGCTACCATTCTTCATATGGTTTTATTTCTATCTCTACTTGCGGTTCTTCCTGGGTCATAGTCCATTCATCTTCGCGCTGGGGAATCTCTTCAATATTTTCTTGAGGAATTGTTTCTTCATCCCAGCCACTATTATAGTCATAGTCATCTTCTGGCCCTGTCTCTCTTGGAGCTGGCAAAGATGCTTCTTTTACCAAGGGTCCGGCAACTTCTTTAGCCTCTAACGTCTCCACAAACAGCGCTGTACCTCTTTCTACTTTGGCCGGTTCCCCCTGAATAAACACTCCGGCCACTGCCCCAATAGGGCCTAGTAAAGCAAGGCCAGCAATACTGGTTATCACTGCATAACCAACTGCTTTGTTTTCTTCGATAGATTTTTCTCCTAAACCCAGGGGGATTAGAGTTCCATCAATGGCTTCTACAGACCCAAAATCTATTTCTAAACTTCCCCCTTTACCAAATGCTCCTTTGCGTCTAACTTTAGTTAAGCTGCCTTCACCTTGTGTCCCTTTAGCTAATACTAAAACCCCGTTTATAGCTACGTCTTCTGTTATAACAAAGGGCACTGGGTCTCCTTCCCTGCTTCTTTCCGAATGAAGCTCTCTCTGAATAGAAATTTTAATTAAGGTTCCTTCTGGTACTTGAACGGTAAAGGATTTAGCCTTAGAAGGGTCTATGCACGTTTTATATAGTCGATCTACTCGTACTCCTATAGGGTCATTGCTTACTACTCCAAAAATCAGTTTCTCCAGTTCTTCTAACTCGGCAACGAGAATTCCGCTTTTCGCTGGTTCAGAACGAAGAGTTAATCGAATAGCTTTAATCTTAAAATCTAAAGAAGGCTCTGCATCTGTTCCAGCAAGAATGAAAGTTTTAAGAGTGTTAACCCTCTCCATAAGAGTCCCAGAGAGAGTGTCACCGATTAAATCTCTTTCTATCTTCTCTACCCTATTCAGCACGCTTCCGGGTTGGGGTAAGCCGTAAAGAATTTTTTCCATACTTTCTAAATCCTTCACTAAGGGAGAAACTACTTCTTCTTGGGCTCCTGCCGAACTCAATAAAATAAAAAGCACAAAACAAATAGTGAAAGGTAAAGCTATTTTTTTCATTGTCCTCCACTCTCCACCAAAGCTTATTTATCCTTGCATCTTTAATTTATTATACTCCAAAAAGGGCTTTTTTTCTCCCACCGAGTTTCTATTTTTTATAGTTAAGCAAAATCCATTATTATAAAAAACGATGAACCTCATCGTTTCCCACAATTGTTTTCTGGACATTATTATAATTGGATAAGGCAAAAATTTAAAACATAAATCATAGCAATTATGCGAAAAGTAATAGAAGAACTACTTACTTTCATTAACGTAATATGAAATAGTAAAAAACCTTGGTTAAGGCAGAATCATTAGCCTGGTGATTTCCTCAACAGAGGTCTCCTCCTTACGAAAATCACCAATTTTCTCCCCGTGGCTTAAAATCACGATTCGATCAGCCACCGGATAAACATGATACAGATTATGAGAGATAAAAATACTAGAAATACCCTGCTTTTTAAGCTCTTTAATAAACTCTAACACCCTTTGAGATTCTTTCACTGAGAGGTTGTTAGTAGGTTCATCCAGAATAACTAACCTAGATTTAAAATACATAGCTCGGGCAATAGCTACCCCTTGTCTCTGCCCTCCTGATAGTTCATCTACCAAAGCATGAGGAGAACGGAGCTTTAAGTCGACTTTCTGAAGTGCTGTCATCGATTCTTCTTCCATCCGAGGAATATCCAGATAACCTACCGGCCCCATCCGGAAGCTAAGTAGTTCTCTACCCATAAAAATATTTCTCATAATACTCATTTTAGGCACCATGGCTGCCTCTTGATAAATAGTCTCAATACCTAATTTACGAGCTTCCCGAGGAGAGGAAAAATGTTTTTCCTCTCCTTCAAAAAAAATTTTCCCTTCATCTGGAGGATAAAAACCGGAAAGAATTTTAATCAAAGTAGACTTACCTGCCCCATTATCTCCTACTAATCCTACAATCTCTCCATATCCTATGGCAAAATCTACCCCACGCAGAGCACAAACTCCTGCAAACCATTTATGAATGTTTAACATTTCTACTAAATATTTATCGTCTCCCATTTTAACACCTCAACTTCTTGGTTCTTTCTCGAACAAAGGAATTAAGAATAACTGCTAAAATAATAGCTATCCCAATAAAAACCCGGAACCAATAGCTAGGAGCTCTAACTATAACCAGACCATTATCAATCACTCGAATTAAAAAAGCCCCTATAACAGTGCCAATTACTGTTCCCACTCCTCCACTCAAAGCAGTTCCTCCAATAACTGTAGCTGCAATCGCATCCATTTCCAACCCTGTACCCATAGAAGGCAGAGTAGTAGCTAAGCGAAAAGATTGAATCAAACCAGCAAATCCTGCTAATAAAGAACAAAGCATGAAATTAATAAACTTTACTCTCTGAGTATCAACACCCATAGCTCGTGCAGCTACTTGATTTCCACCGGTAGCAAACACCCAGTTACCAAAATCAGTTCGCTCTAGAATAAACCATAGTAATACCGCTATTGCCCCATACCAGAAAATGGAAGCTCGTAAAAAGCCTAACTTTCCCACCAAAATTCCAGTACTCATTTCAGTTGGAAAAGGTGGAGGCCAACCACCGGTAACAAGCAAAACCGCTCCTCGCCAGATTAACATAGCTCCCAAAGTGGTAATAAAAGAGGGAATACCAAAGAACAAAGTAATAAAACCATTTAAGGCTCCGAGCAACATAGCTACCAATAAGGCAATAATAACTGACAACAGAGGAGAAAATCCCCAAACAACAAACATAGTCATTATTATGGGACAAAAAGCGAAAACTGACCCCACCGATAAATCGAATTCGCCCGAAATCATAAGCATAGTTACTCCAAGGGCTACGATTCCAAGTTCAGGGATGATTTCGAGAATCACTGCTATGTTCTCCCAACTGAGAAATAGGGGAGAAATAGCAAAAAAGACCAAAACTACTGCTAACAACATCACCAAACTACTGATTTCCCTAAGAAGTATTATTCTCCTAAAAAAACTAACCAGGCCCTGAGCCATATCTTCCACCTCATCTAAAATTTATACCCGAAAGGGGGGGACAACGTCCCCCTTTCCTTACTACCTCACTCTTTCCTGAGAAAGTTCTATTACTCGGTCTACATTGGAAGCATCAACTACCGCATTTCCAGTATTAACATCCCAAGCACTCAAATCATACTTTTTCATAAGATAGAGCTGAATTACTGGTAGATATCCTTGAAGATAAGGTTGTTGGTCAATGGTGAGATTGATATAACCCGATTTGATCTCAGCCAGCACTTCAGGAATCAAGTCAAAACCACCGATTAACAAATCTCCAGGTTTATACCCCAAATTTTTAGCTGCTTTAGCAGCTGAAGCATGATTGTACTCAACTGCAATTACACCTTTAGTTTCAGGGTGAGATTGGAGATAAGCTTGTATCCTGGATTGAGCTACATCCATTTTCATAGTGGTATCCAATCTTTCATAAGTATAACCGACTTCATCCAGATAAGTGGTAATTCCCTTTGCCCTTTGTTCTGCCCAAACCAAGCCAGGTCCACCTACACTAATCAGAAAATGATACTTTTCCCCCTGAGGCAAGTTCTTGGTAAGCTCCTTAGCTAGTAAGTATCCAGCCTGCTCCAAATCTTGCCCAATATAGGAAAGCCGAGCATTACCTTTGGCTCCTTCTGGATCATCAACATTGGAACAGATTACTGGAATACCCATATCAATAGCTTCCTTAATTACTTCATCAAACATAACCGGGTCAGGAATGGTAGTAATTATTCCATCAGGCTTTTGAGCTAACGTGGTTTTAAAGTTAGTTAACTGAGCAGCCAGGTCTCCTTCTTCTTTAACCCGAATCATCACAAAATCCACTCCCACTTGCTTGGCTGCGTCTTGAGCCCCCCGATAGACAGATGCCCAAAAAGAATTTTCCTCTCCTGCATGGGTTAAAAAAGTAAACCGATATTCAGCTGCCAGCGCTAATCCCCCAAACATAATTCCCAACATTAATATGGCAGCTAACCCCATTAAAGTAATTTTCCTTTTCATAGTCAAACCTCCTTCAATCAGTTTTATTTGTTAATAATATAACTTCACTTTTTCTGATTTTCTTCTACTGGATAAATTCACCTCCTCCCTAAGAAAAAACAGGTTTAGGCTGAAATCTTGAATATAATTGTAATTTTAATCATAAGAGCCTGTCAACTTTTTGTGGGCTCTATGATAGTGTCAACTCAGATTATGTTCTACAATTCTAAAAAAGTGGATGGCCTTTATGGTAAAGTACATTTTATAGGAAATTCTATAGAAAGGAGACCATTCACCTACGAGGTGTATATCAAAAAGTGGAGCATTAAACAAGTAAAACAAGGATGTGACGGAGGAGAAGGAATAACACACTTTTTGAATATAGTATTCTGCAAACTTGTTAAACTCTTAAAACTTTAAGGAGTAAATCAGATCAAAAGCCAAAAATTGGAAATAGTCATGTAGCAAGGGACACTATATCTTCCTTAGTTGTTTTTTCCATATTTTCATTTTCTTCGGGGGTTATGAACTAAGATTACCCCTAAGTTTTTTCTGAACACTATAGAAGGTTTTCAAAGCAGATAAATTGGCAAAAAGAAATAACTACTAACTATCTGGTAGATTAAACTATATCCTCTAAATACTGTAAACCCAATTATATAAGTTAAAGAGAAATATCTTTCTCAGTGGTTTTAATGCTCAACGAAAAGCGAGATCGCCAC
>JARRCQ010000065.1 GCA_029982105.1 Candidatus Atribacteria bacterium
GAGATCGCCACGGGAAGCGACAATACGACCCTCGCGATGACAAAATGGGAGATAACAATTATATTAGGGTTTGTGGTTAATCATAAATATTGTCCAGAAAGCAATTGTGGGACATGATGAGGTGATAGGGGGTATCCCCCTATAGTCGGGTTTATAGGAGGGCTTCGCCTTCCTCATAGTTAGTTAGTGACTGACTTTCTTGGTCCTCCCAAATCCCGAGAGATCGAAGAAGCTATTTTTTGAAGTGAAGACAATATCCCGGGCAGTTTATCCGAAGAAAAATCCTTAAAAAAGCCGGATACGCTGAGAGCAGCTACCACTTGCTCACCAAAACTAAATATTGGTGCTCCTACACAGATTATACCCTGTTCATTTTCTTGGTTATCAAGAGCATAACCCTGTTCTCTAACACTCAAAAGCTCCTCTTTAAGTCGGGAAGGTGAGACAATGGTATTTTGAGTTCGAGGAATTAGCTCTACTTCTTTAAGATAGCGGTCAATATCTTCTTCGGAAGAATAAGCTAAAAGAACTTTACCTAAGGCAGTGCAATATAGAGGGACTCTCATTCCCACCCGGGAGCGCATTTGCAGAGTCTTTGGCCCTTCCACTTTATCAACATAAATGGCTTCATTACCCTCCCTAATTGCTAAATGAGCCGTTTGGTTAACTTCGTTTACTAACCTAATAAGGTAAGGGTGGGCAACTTCTCTCAAATCAAATCCATTTAGAACGTAGTTGCCCAGCTCCACGAGCTTAATTCCCGGTTTATAACTACTATCGTTGATTCTAGAAATATAACCATAGTTCACAAAAGTATTCAAGTACCGATAAATAGTAGAAGGATGGAGGTCTATCTTCTGAGAAATCTCCTTAATGGTTATGCCGTTTCTTCCTTCAAAAACCACTATCTCAAGTATTTTAATGGCTTGTTCTAAGGCACCAATAGAGTTTTTAGGAGACATTATCTATCTATTTACCTTCCTAGACATAGAAGAAGTTACTAAAGCTTCAGCAAAATGACGGTCAAATATGGGCATATCCCCTACCACGCTCATCTTCAAAGAAGCCATAGCATTACCCCACAAGGCAGCTTCTTCCAAACTTTTTTTGCCAAGATATCCATACAAAAATCCAGCCACAAAAGCATCTCCTGCTCCTATTCTATCTACTGCTTCAGTGGTAAAGCTGGGCTGGTGCAGAGAGATATCTCTATCCAACACGAAACATCCTTTTTCTCCAGCAGTCAAAACATATATCTTATCTTCTCCGTAGCGTGAATGAAGAAAGGTTAGTTTCTCCCAGCAATCTTCGTTTTCCAGTCCCCAAATAATCTGCAAGTCTTCTTCTTTGATAAAGAGGATATCTATAAACTCCATTACCTCTTCCATAAATTTCCGACAAATCTCCGGGCTCCACAGTTTGCTGCGATAGTTAACATCAAAAGAAACCTGTAAAGTGACAGGTTTAAGTCTGAGTAAGTTCCTCACATTCATATCACAAATAGGGCTGAGGGGAGGAGTGATACCGGTAAGATGCAAAAGAGAGCTCTGAGAAAGCAAAGAAAAATCCTCCTCTTTCAGCTCAAAACAGGAAAAGGTAGAATCTTTTCTATCATAGAGAACTTCGGCTCCTTCTCTTCGATGAGCAAACTCCAGGAAATAAAGGCCCATTCTTCCTTCTTCTGTGAGCTCTAAACGGTCAACCCCTATCCCAAATCTCCTCAACTCCTGAACAACTCTTCGCCCTAAAAAGTTGTCTGGAAGAGCCCCCAAGAGCTGGGTTTCCAGGCCCAGGATAGAACACCCAGCTAAAACATTAGCTTCTGCCCCTCCTATTTCCACTTCCCAGGAGTTACTTTTCAGAAAAGTTTTAAATCGCTCGGGAGTTAAGCGAATCAAAGGCTCCCCATAGCTCAAAACATCAACTTTCATAATCTCATCCTTCCAGGTTTTATCTTAAGCTCTGCCGTATTTTCTAAAAACCTCCTCAAAAAGAGCCCCCTTAGCCAGGTCTTCTCTTGATTTCTGCTCTGCCTCTTCCACTTTTTCCGCTTTTATTAACACTTCCTCAGCAATCTCTTTCGGAACAACCATCACTCCGTCGCAGTCTCCCACTATAAAATCCCCAGGGCGAACTCGCACCTGGGTCTGCAGTTGCCCGGTGAGAGAGACAAGCTAAATCCAACTTAACTTATCTATCCCTTCAAAGCTCCACCAGTTAGGCCTTGAATAAGTTGCTTTTGCATAAAGAAAAAAGCTATAATAACAGGTACCGATGCTATAACGGCTCCTGCCATAATAACCGGCCAATCAGTCATAAATTCGCCAACCAACGAGCCTAGGGCCACTGGTATTGTTCTTGATGCCTCAGACTTAGTTAAGCTAAGTGCAAACATATACTCATTCCATGAATTCAAAAAAGCATAAATGCCAGTAGCTACATAACCTGGTCTAGCAAGGGGGTTAACTATTTTCCAAAAAATCAAGAATGGAGAGCATCCATCTATTGATGCCGCTTCATCTATCTCTTTTGGAATAGTATCAAAATATGTTTTTAGTGTCCACGTAATAAAAGGCAAATTAAAAGTCAAATAAGCTAAAATTAGCCCAGAAATTTTATCAAACAACCCTACATTAACCATTATCTGAAAAAAAGGAACCACTAATAAAGGACCAGGGAAACTCAAACATATAAGAATAAAAACATTTGTTTGTAATTTACCCCTAAACCGAAACCTTGATAAGCCATATGCTGTTAATCCTCCTATTAAAGTTCCTAAGGCAACCGAAGCGCCGGCAACAATGATGCTATTTAAAATATAACTTATAAAATTTCTAGGACCAAACAACTTTTTATATGCCTCCACAGTCCATTTAGTCGGCAAAATGCGCGGAGGGACTGTCATCGCCTCCCCTAACGACCTAAACGAGGTCAAAACAATCCATGCAAAAGGGAAAAGGACTAACCCTAACAAAAACAAGGCCAATATTGTCCTGAAAATCTTAACTGATACTCTTTTGTTCATCAGAAGTTTAGCTTCCCTCCTAATCATTTTTAACTACGTTGTATACATATAAGCTTCCAGGTATCAACATTATAATCAATAAAAGGATTCCCAATGCGGAACCAACTTCGTACATATTATAATTAAACGCGTATTTATAAATTAATGTAGCCAATACTTGAGTAGTGTTACCTGGACCTCCCTGAGTCATTGTTTGTACTATAGTAAAACTATTGAACTGCCAAATAGTGTCAATTAATAACATCACAATTGATACTGCTCTTAAATGGGGAAGCGTTATATACCAAAATTTCTTTAGCGAACCAGCACCATCAACATCAGCAGCATCATATAATTCTTCAGGAATAGTCTGCAATCCAGCAAGAAAAGTGACCATAAGTATGGGAAACCCTCTCCAAATATTAGCTATAATGACCATCGGTAATGCCGTATGCGGATTTCCAAGCCACGAAACATACCTATCAATAAACCCAAATCCCTGAAGAAGAGCATTAATAATGCCAAACTGCCCATGGAGCATCCACATCCAAATTATTCCAGGGACAACCGCGGGAAACATCCATGGAATTAGAAAACAAACTCTAAAAAAACTCTCCATATATATTTGATGATTAATTAATAAAGCAATGGCCAAGCCCAAAAGATAGTGACCTATCACAGAAAACAGAGCAAAAATACAAGTATTCCACAAAGCCTGCCAAACTACAGAATCGTTTAAGATGTTATGGTAGTTTTCAAAGCTCCAACCATTTGGAACTTGTAAGCTATTAACTAATGCTAAAGCAGCAGGATAAACGATCAAAACAGCAAGGGCTATTACTCCAGGCAGAACAAAAACATATGGAGCAGCCTTTTCAGAAGACAAAGAAAACCGCACCTTGCTACTCACCCCACTCACCTCCTTATCACAGTTGTTAAATCCTTGACCCAGAATATTCTGGGTCAAGGATTTAACAATCCTTACTCCACAGGATAAATAAGATTTCCCTTATCTCCTAAAATTTCTTTTATTTTCTTAGCAGCTTGGCTTACTGCTTTCTCCGGTGTTAAGGTTCCAATCAACATCTCCTGCCAAGCTACACCCCATCCCTGGTCTCTACATCTCAGCCATTCTGGCAAAAGCATTTCCGGGGCAGAGAAATATGCATATTTCTGCTGTTCAGCAAATATACTCATATAAGGATTATCTTTAACCCTCGGATCATTGGCTGCGGTCTGGGTCAATGCTCCATAACCAGCAGCAGCCATTTCAACACCAATATCAATTGTAAGAAACTTCAAGAATTCATATGCTTCGTCAGGATATTGTGTATTCGCACTAATTGCAGTAACCAAGGGAGCAACTCTCAGCGTGGGCATCTCTCCAGTAGGGGTAGGGTGTTGACTAATGTTAAACGTCGCATCAGGATTGGCAGCTTTAATGGTGGCCATTCCCCAGGGACCTGTAGTAATCATAGCAACTTTCCCTTGTGCAAACAAGCTAATCAAGTCAGGATATGCTAGCTCTGCAGTATTAGGGGGCACTGCGCCTTCGTCAACGAATCTTCTTAAATATCTCCACGCCTTGAGCGAATCTGGACTATTAACAAGAATATCCCATGTATTGTTTTTTTCCCTATTTAACCTAAGTATACGTCCTTCAGGACCAGCATTGCTCATGTAGTGCTCTGCCCGTATAGCATGCACTGGCTTACCGTATAAGCCCATTCCGTATTGACCAATTTCGGGCTTGGTTAGTTGAATCGCGTAATTCAATAACTCATCCCATGTTTTTGGGGGATTATCAGGATCTAACCCCACGTCTTTGAAAAGATCGGGATTAAAATAAAGAGCATCCGTGGCGCCATAAAGTGGTAAACCATACATTTTACCATCCAACCCCGTCGCACATTCAAGATCAAAAAACTCCTCATCTAACTTATCTGCCATAACTCGGTCAGTTATGTCTAAAAGATGGCCTTCTGAAGCCATTGGTTCAATTCCCATTGCTTGTAAGCCAACGACATCAGGCAACATTCCAGATCTGGCATATGTAACAACTTTTTGGGATACCTGTTCATTGGGTACGGCCTCAACCTCTATTTTAATGTTCGGATGCAGCTCCTCAAATTTTTTTATACCGTCTAGAATTATCGTTCTAGATGGCTCTTCCAATACACTGTGTGTCAGATATCTAATTGTTGTTACTTCATTTGCTGCTAAACCAACACCGGAGACAGCCAAAAAAACACAAACAGTCAACATCAACAAACTAGTTCTATTTTTCAGAAACATAAGACTCATCTCCCTTCGTTTATTCTTCTTGCTTAAAGATCTTAACAATCCAGTATTTAATTTTAAAAATTCATTTTTAAACCATGCATCACCTTCCTTTAATAAGTATTTTAAGTGAGAATAAATCTTTAATCCCTAACCGGATACAAGCAACTCCTTGCTTCAGCATGAAGTTTACCATGCTGGATAAATCTGGTATTACCAATCTTGTACACTTCCGTCTTTTCTGCGAGCAACCGGCAAATAACCTCTCTTATAAGGGAATGCTTTTGCGGTCTTTTCGTTGAAATCACAACCTAGACCTGGTTTTTCAGAAACCGTCAAATAACCATCCTCAAAAATCGGAAAATCCGTGAAGACCTCATAGGCTTCAGGAAGAAACTCGCATGTTTCCTGTATACCAAAGTTTGTTACAGCTAAATCCAAATGAACACTCGCCATATGAGCTATAGGGGAAATATCAGACGGACCATGCCACGCGGTCCGAATGTAATATATTTCTGCCAAATTGGCAATTTTTTTAGCTTCCGATATTCCTCCTATATGGCTAATGTCACACCTAATAAAATCAATTAATTGATTTTCGAACAGACTTACGCACTCCCACTTGCTACTGAATAATTCCCCCATCGCAATCGGAATTGCGCAATCCTGCCTAAGAACACGAAAACTATCTTTGTGCTCCGGACGTAATGGATCTTCTAAGAAAAAAAGTCGATACGGTTCTAATTGCTTCGCTAAAATTTTAGCCTCTATGGGTGCTAATCTTTCATGCACATCATGAAGCAACTCTAACTCATCCCCCAATTCAACTCTTAAATACTCAAAGAGTTTAGGTATTGTTCTTAAATATGGTCCTGGCTCCCATTCCTCAACAAAAGGCAAAGAATTGGCATTATCTTCGCTTACTCCATAAGTACCTTTACAGCCAGGGATCGCCACTTGTATCCTCAAAGCCTTGTAACCCTTCTCAATATACTTCAAGGCATTATCTCTTACTTCAGCAAAATCTTTCCCTGCAATATGTGTATAACAGAGAGCCTTGTTCCTACTTTTACCGCCCAACAGAGAATAAAGCGGCAAACCAGCCCTTTTCCCTTTAATGTCCCACAAAGCCATGTCGATACCCGCAAGAGCAGTCATTAATACAGGTCCACCACGCCAGTAAGTACCCCTAAAAATATATTGCCAAATATCTTCTATTTGATCGGGATCTTTACCTATTAACAAAGGCACAATGTGTTCTTCTAATGCTTTTGCAACAGCTAATTCTCTGCCGTTCAACGTAGCATCACCCACCCCATAAATCCCTTCATCAGTTTCTACTTTAACCAACACATAGTTTCTCCCAGGACATGTAATAATAACTTTAATATTACTGATTTTCATAAACAATCCTCCCCAATAGTACACATATTCCGAGAAATACAAAAAAGAAAATCTTCAGCTTAACTGTTTTTAAAGTCATCTCTAAGTACATCATCAATAAGTTTACTTAAAAACATAAATTTTTATTCTTTGCATAATATGCATTATGATTGCTCTATATACATTATAGAATGTCGATTTTTAATTTGTCAATAGCAACTGAGGTGGTTTGAAAAATACCTCTATGCCTTATTTTGCCATTGCTCGTTTCTGTCACCACAAGGGTTGTTTGCTCGTATCTCACGACGATCTCGCCCCCCATCATCGCGCTTCTTCGTGCATAACCTGAGCAAAACGTCCTTCCAGTTCCTCAAACTCTTCTTCAGTGTAAACCAAAAGGTCCACGGGAACTGGAAGACTTCTAGTATCAAAGTATCGCGGCCGCTCCCAGAAGGAATAAGGGGACCTTCGCAACACGAGTACAATATCCAGGTCGCTTCTCACCCCCCAGAAAGGAGTGTTACAGGAGCCAAAAACACCGATACACAGGATGTCAGGGTTGTTCTTTTTCTCTTTTTTTACTCAGGAAAGAAACACTTCTTCAGCTTCTTCCCTCCTCGGCCATTTGAGCACGGACGAATTCAAGGATCTCACAGGCATAACCCACCGCCCCCTCAACCCGTAGGAAGCCAAAATGTTCAAATGGAGCACCTTCAGGAAAACCGTTGGGATAACGAGGGGGAATGTAATATCCGTCCAGAACCTTTCCTTTATCCACCAAATACTCAGGAGCGAGGAAGGGGAAGCTCCAAAAGAAATCTTGCTACCATGTGCCCCAGGCTTCTTGCCCCATAACCGCTTTTTCTGCTGCCTGATGCGAAGCAAAGCAGGTCCATTCATCATATTCCAGCTCCCGGGAAGAAAGGGCTTGCTGCAAGCCTCTTTCTGCTTGCCTCAACCAATCGAAGGCTCTCCCCGCCATAGGCGCCAACCTCCTTTCTAAATTGTAGCATAGTTACAGCTCAACCTTCCTGTTTTTTAGCGTCCCTTCTCCCTTCCGATTCATAATTCATCGCTCAAAAAGAGGGTAGGCGGCGAAGAAGGTGGAAGGAAAGAACAGCAGCTCCTCCCGCTTTTAAGAGGTCAAAGCCAATGAAAGGGAAAAAGCCTACTTGTAAGGTGGCGTAAAAAGAGAGAGGCTTACCCAAAAGTAAATTCATACTCCACCACAGATAACAGAGCCCAGGAAGAT